>CALBZH010000064.1 GCA_937889795.1 uncultured Syntrophobacteraceae bacterium
AGTCAGACACGACTCAGGCTCCACCCGTATCTGTCCTGTACCTGTCGGCGGCTTCATGTATACTGCGAGCATCCGTTCGGCTTCGCGGAGTCGGGGCTCAATACGATTCTACTCGGAATTCCACGAATCGGTATGCAAAAACCGGGGGGGTGATCGTGTTTCCCATGGTTTTCGACCTGCGCTACCTGAGTACGTTGCCGCTGCCAGACGAGGACCGTGTCCGGCAAGTCGGATTGTTGATTCGCTCCGCCATGGTTCGGCGGGTTTTTCCCTATTTTCGGCGAAAACGGGGAACGGATGCGGCCCAGCTGAACGGCCTGAGTGAGGCTCTCACGATCATGCGCTTCGAGGACGAGCGCGGCGTGAGCCGTCTGGTGAGCCTGGCCGTCAAGACCGACCAGGGATGGACCCTTCAGATCCATGAGAGGATCTTTGACTACCTTGCGTTTGTCTTGCCGAGCGATCCCGACGCCCGGATCGGGGACGGGACGGTCGAAGAGCGCAAGATGCTCGCCTTTTTCGAATTCCTGCTTCGCCACGAGGTCGAGCACATGCTTTACCCGGACCACGCCGAGCGCAGCGTGATTGAGGCGGATGTGGCCTTCGTGCTCGACCAACGGTCGGCGGATCCCACCACCTACCGGGCTCTGCGTCACTTCCTGGCCGATGAGATGAATGGGATCGAAGGGGAGGACTATCTTGCTCTCTTCGACACCGCGGAGCGGGAGCGTTCGATTGGTGATGCGACGTCCAGGGTCCTGCGGCAATACGCGAAGGCCCTGAGCGAGCTCCCTGATGCGATTCTTCTCGATGTGTTTCTCAGGCAGGATACGGAAGCACAAACGATGACCCTGCGCGCATGTCATCGGGGAAGTCATGTTTCGGGTGTGTCTCTAGCCAGGGCCGCCGGTGCCTTCGCGAAATTCCTGCTCCTCTTCACTCGCCTTGAACAGCGAGACACGGTCAAGGCTCGGACGGTGCTCAAGGGGCTCTTGGAGCCCCCCGGTATCACGAGTCTCTTTCGTGACCTGGAGCTCCCACCGTCCGGGGTGGGCGCAGAAAGCAGCGAGCTCTTGTTCATTGTCTTCCGGGATGCCGCGCGTTCGAAGCTGCAGGAAGTGCGCGGCGGGGCGGAGGTCTCTCAGCCGGAGGTTTCCGCTCGACCTGCTCCCGAGCCCATCGAGCAGCCCCTCAAGAGTCTCAAGGACCGCATCGACGACGCCCATGCCGATCCACGCATCCCGCCCCAAGTGCTTGCCGTCATCGACAAGAACCGGCTGAACACCGTGGGGCACAGCGGCTCCAAGTACAGCGAGCTCATCGAGACGCTGCTTGCCGTTCCCTGGGGTCGAATCGAGCCGATCCGCGTGCCGCCCGAGGTGTTCGAGGAAGGGCTGCATCGGACCCACTACGGGCTGCAGCGTCCGAAGGAGCTGCTCTGCGATTTCTTCACCAATCTGATTTGGCGCTATCAGCTCTATTCGCCCGAGCAGGCGGCAAAGTGGCGACAGACCGGGAGCGCGTTTTTGCTCGTCGGGCCGCCGGGAGTCGGAAAGACGTCTCTGGCCATCTCCGTGGCTCAGAACCTGGGAGTGCCCTACCACAAGATTTCTCTCGGCGGCATGCGCGACGAAACGGACATTCGGGGACACGGCTTCACCTACGAGGGGTCGAAGCCCGGGGCCATCGTCCAGGGGCTCATCAAGATGGGGGTCATGAACGGGTTGTACATTCTGGACGAGGCGGACAAGACCGAGAAGTTCGCGATCGCCACCCTTTTGGAAATCCTCGATCCCGAGCAGAACCACCTGTTCCACGACAAGTACACGGAAACGACGGTGGACATCGACCTTTCCAACTGCCACTTCTTTCTGACCGCCAACACGCTGGAGACCGTTCCGGCCGTCGTGGTGAACCGATGCGAGGTGGTGCAGCTGGATCGGTACAGCGTCGAGGAAAAGGTCGCGATCGCCCGCGAGCATCTGATTCGTCGCGTGCGCCACAAGTACCAGATCGACGAGCAGCAGATTCGCTTCGATCCGGAAACGGAAGAGGACATCCTGCGATACCTGGTCCGGAGCTACACGTATGAGGCCGGAGTCCGGGAGCTGGAGCGACTCATACGAACGCTCTTCCTGCGCATCCAGCGAAAGGAGATTCTCACCGGAGACGGTGGGGTCGATTCGGGCATCGTGATCCGCCGCGAGACGATCAAACGCTATTTGAAAGAGCCGACTCGGCCGCGGCAGATCGGCGAAGACGACCGGGTAGGGGAGACGATCGCTTTGGGGGTCGACATCGAACGGGGGGTTGGCTCGATCATTCCCATCCAGGCCACGGCCGTTGGCGCTGAGAGGGGCGCCGCCCCCGGGGGGAAAGGGTATCTCAGCGTTCTGCATGCCACGGGCAATATCGAAAAGGTGATGGACGAAAGCCGCAAAGTTGCCGCTACCGGCATCTTCCAGTGTGCGAGCGAGCTGGGAATCGACCAGCGTCCCATGGAAGAGCCCGTTCATCTCCATTTCATGGGGGCGTCCACGCGGAAGGACGGGCCCTCGGCCGGTGGGGCGATCGCCCTCGCTCTGGCCTCCCTGGGATCCGCGAAAAGAGTCCGCAGAGACGTTGCGATGACGGGCGAGATCGATACCAAGGGGAGGATTACGGCGGTGGGCGGCCTTGCGGCCAAGCTCGAAGCGGCTTCCAGCGCGGGCTGCCGGACGGTGATCATCCCGCGCGAGAACCTGTATGGAGACGAAGGGATCGAGCGGTTTCCGGACGCGCTCAAGGCGGAGCTGCAGATCCTCACGTACGAGGAGTGGCTGGGATCTCACGGGCCTTTCAATTACGCCCATCACATGCTCGAGGTGGTGGCAGTGGATCACATCGTCCAAGCGGCGCGGGTGGCGTTTCTTGATGAGACGGTGCTCGCTGCCCTCGATCGGGCGTTCGAGGACCATGCGTGTCGGTTGGCTGATGAGCTGTGTCAGCCTTCGACTCCCTGCCTGTGTCTGCAGGTGATCCAGGTCAAAGCCATCGAGGAGCTGGATGCCGGGTTCTTCGAAGGGGAGCTTTGGACGCAGTGTCCGGATTTGACCCTCCTGGTGCAGCCGGAGATTGAAGATGTGGTCAAGGCCCGTCTGTCGGGGGTCGTCGCATCGCCCCAGGAGCACGTGCGCCCGTTCGACGCCCCACGCGAGAGCCTTTCGGATGTTGTCCGAGCCCTCGTCGCGGGCGTCCGAGACGCCGGAGCGAGCCCCATTCGAATCTCTCTCGTCGCTCCGTACTACTTCATCAAGCGGGACGGGATCACCGAGGATGGTTTTCCGCCTCGGCCGGGATTTGAGGGCATCACCCTCTTTGCCAACAACTACAGCGTGCAAGATCTAAAGATCAAGGGATGCAAGCGGATCTTGAATCGGGTGCTGAGCCTGCTGGCGCGCGCTCCCCGGCATCGTTGCGGATCGTACCCCTTTCTCGGGCGAAAAGAGGATATCTAC
>CALBZH010000065.1 GCA_937889795.1 uncultured Syntrophobacteraceae bacterium
ACCACCGAGATCTACACTCTTTCCCTACACGACGCTCTTCCGATCTCCTCGCCTGCTGGGCGACCTCTTGCCAGCGGGCGAACTGGCCGTGCTCGTTGTCCCCATCGACCTCGGTGCCCCCAAAGGGCGCCTCATCCTGCCTCAGATCATGGCCATCCGCGATGTGCTCGACAGCGACGCCTACTGCACCGTGGTGAAGGAAAGAGAGCTCAAAGACGCTCTACAGCGGCTCAACCGCAAGCCTCGTCTCGTCGTGTGCGATTCCCAGGTGGTTCTCAAAGTCGCCGCCGACACGCCTCCGGACGTCCCTCTCACGACCTTCTCGATCCTGATGGCTCGCTTCAAGGGGGACCTTGAGACGCTGGTGGAGGGTACGGCCGCCATCGAGAGACTCACGTCAGGAGCGAGGGTGCTCATCGCCGAGGCCTGCTCGCACCACCCGCTGTCGGACGACATCGGGCGTGTCAAGATTCCGCGCTGGTTCAGGCAATATGCGGGAGGCAAGATCGATGTCGACGTCGCCGCCGGCCCGGAGCTCATGCAGGATCTCAGCGGCTACCAATTGATCATCCACTGCGGCGGCTGCATGATCAACCGCAAGAACATGTTGTCACGGATCTTCCGAGCCCGGCAAAGTGGCGTGCCCATCACCAACTACGGCCTCGCCATTTCTCAGGTGCAAGGCGTGTTGCGGAGGGTCCTGGAGCCCTTTCCGGGAATGGGATAACTGAAATGGAGGAAACCAATTGTGAAAAGGGCTTCCATCGTCGGTCTGGGGGATGTCTTGAAGGGAGATCTCGGCCTGGGGTGCCATGTCATCGAGGCCCTGGAGCAGGAAGAGTTGGGCGACAACGTGGAGCTGTGCGCTTTGCGGGACGACGACTACAGCCTCGATCTATGCATGCTGGGCGCGACGATGGGAATCATCGTGATGGGCGTGGAGCTGGGGGGCTTGCCTGGCCGCATTCGCACCTGGAACTATCACGATTTCCTGCGCAACAGGCCGCATTTTTCGGATTGCGTCACCGCCTTCGACAGCATCGAGCGGGCCCTCGCGCGGGCTGAATTCGCCGGTGGGCTTCCCCGAGAAATCCTCTTCCTTTGGATCGAGCCATCGGTGATCGAGGGACTTCAGATCTCCGCCTTCGGGAAGAAGGCGGTGCGCGCTGCCGTCGGCATCATCCGGGACGTCCTCGATCACAGCGGCATTGTACCCGCAAGCAACCCGCGTCTGCCGAGGGTCTATCGGCTGCGATTGCTCAGGAAAGCCGGGTAAGGCATCCAACGCCACGCCCTACAGCTGCGTCATGCCCATCCTGAGACCGTACCCACTCATCGCCATCGCCTCCGCTCTGCCCCGGGACACGTTGCGAAATATTCGGAGCACCGGGGAATTCGCGGTGAACGTCATGGGAAAGCCGGCCTTTCGCGAGGCCATGAAGTGCGCGAAGGACTACCCACCTGAGATCAACGACCTCTACGTGCAGGACGACAAGCTGACCGAGCTCCCCGTCAGCCTCCTCCTGCGCTATCTTCGCTCCCTTGGCGCGAGCATCGCCGGGCGAGATGAATTGGATGGAGGATGCGTCACGACTCCACTTCACGACGGAAGACTTCAAGATCTTTTAGGAAAGCCGGGACGAGCGTCCTGGCGCTCTCGGCCCGTTCCATGACTCGATCGGGGATCAGGTTCGTGTGGTAGGCGCCTCGGAACAGGTGCTGGAATTTCCTCAATTCAGAGAGGATCTCGAACACATCCGGTGAAATGATGGGAGGGCGAATGCTATCGATTTCGCGTCTCGCCCGACTGACTAGGAGAGCGTGCCAATCGCTTCCGCTGGGAACCTCCCCGTCGAAATACTCGATGAGCTGTTTGAGCACCTTCTCGATGCCCGAGTAGATACTGTGGATCAGGACGGCCATGGCGCTCATGCGGGAATCCTTGACTTCCGGATCCGTCTCCGAGCGGTTAAGCTCCATCTTTCGGCTCAGCCGCTTGGATTCCACCAGGATCATGTCCAAGTCATCCTGAATGTCGACGAATATCGACAGCATACCTCTTGCCTTCCTCGCGGATCCGTTTGGCCAATCGGGGCGGTGATTCCTCGAGGTAAATGAGGTCGAAGGGAGCGCCTCCATGAAGCTCCTCGATGGCTCCCTCTACCCGGTATACCTGCTCCCGGGGCAGCCCGAAAACGGCAATGTCGATGTCCGAATGGTCCCGGTACCGATCGCCGAGGACCGAGCCGAAAAGGTAAACCTCGCGCGCTCCCAGCGAAAGCAAGTAGC
>CALBZH010000066.1 GCA_937889795.1 uncultured Syntrophobacteraceae bacterium
TCTTCCGGGGTTTTGATGCCCCGGCCTCATTGAAGCACTTCTAGCGGTCGATCAGGGCGGAGGCGTCAGCGGTGTCTTCCGGGGTTTTGATGCCCCGGCCTCATTGAAGCTAGAAGCGTAGAATTTTTCTCCACAATACAGGCATTGTCTTCCGGGGTTTTGATGCCCCGGCCTCATTGAAGCTGGACCCACGTCTGCAGCTTACGCTCCCTCTCGTCCCGGTCTTCCGGGGTTTTGATGCCCCGGCCTCATTGAAGCAAATCGATCTTGTCGGTTGCGAATTCGATCGCATCCAGTCTTCCGGGGTTTTGATGCCCCGGCCTCATTGAAGTCAACCGGACACGCACCGAGGGTTGCTCTTATGGGATTCGGTCCTGCTCAAGCGCGTGCCGGATTTCAATCATGAGCACATTCAGAAAGCGCTTTCTCTACCCATTGGTTCAGGCTCATGCCGGATGCCTCGGCAGCAGAGACTATGTCGGCATGCAAATCAGGAGAAATCCTGACGTTGAATCTTCCGGAGAAGCGTTTGTAGGGGGTAATCCCCCGCTCCTCGCAGGCTTGCAGGTAGACTTTGAGAGACGCCCTTCCTTCCCTCAGCAAACCTTCAACATCGGCGGCGTAGAAGTCAGCACCCCCGGAAAGTCCCAGAAATTCCCCACGGAACATACCGAGGTCGGGATCGAAAGCAATAACAGCCTTATGTCCATCAATCTCCATGATGTTTTTCATGGCTTTACCCCGTTTTCTTCCAACCATCTCCGGATACTGGCCACGGCCCCCTTGTCTGTGTCCGGTCTCGGGTGGGGCCGATGGTACACACGGATCTGTCCGAACAAAAACACTTCCACGCGAGAGCCTTCCCGTTCTTTGATCTCAGCTCCCAATTCCCGGAAAAGTGATACGATGTCATCCCAGCGGACGTTGCCGGAAGCAGGACGAGAAAAAATCAACTGTAAGGTGCGTCTGAGCTTTAGCTTCACAAATAAAAAAGTACTACAATGTGGTACCACGATCAAGAACAGCGTTCTTTGCATCAGGAATGCCCAACGAAGGACGACAAGCCTACGACACTATCACTGACCTTCAGGAGAAACTCGCAGCCAGACTCAAGGCTGTGGTGGGCTCAACGCACCAATTCTTTCAGCCGGGACGGTTTTTCTGATCGGAAGAGCCGAGCCTGTTTGGACATTCAATTGCGTGGCGGTGTCCTCGGGCGGCAGATAGAGGGGGAGGGCGGAGTGCTGCGATGAGCGGGTGCGCATGCTCGGGCGTTACCTTTGAGAAAATGGGTGGCGGAATCCACGTCCTGCGGACCGCGATGGGGCTGTCTCTCGGGATCGGGGAAGTGTTCGACTTCTTCGGCGACGCGGCGAATCTCGAGCGCATCACTCCCCCGGAGCTTCGATTCCGGATCACCACTCCGCAACCCATCGCCATGGCGGAAGGGACGAGGATCGATTATCGACTCCGGCTCTTTGGAGTGCCCTTTACGTGGAAGACACGGATCTCGCTTTGGGATCCTCCGCGTTGCTTCGTGGATGAGCAGCTGCAGGGGCCCTACGGGCTGTGGGTGCATTTCCATCGGTTCAGCGAGGAAGAGGGGCGGACGACTATCTGCGACGAGGTTCGCTACCGCCTTCCCGTCCAGCCACTCGGAGAGGTGGCTCACCCGCTTGTCCGAGCCCAGCTCGATCGGATTTTCTGCTTCAGGAGGGAAGCGATCGAGGCCATCCTGGTGGGGAAGGAATCCATCGACGTGAGCTCTCGGCACCAGGCAGGGATTCCCCAAGGTGGCGAGCATCGGCGTCGACTTAGGGGGGTGCGCTTTAAGAGCGGGGATAGATGAAAGCAGGGAAACCACGCATCGTCATTCCGGCAGGGTCAGGGCGAAATGTAGGGCTCTTTCGAAAACACCGCTGGATCCCGGTATCCATATCAGTACAATGATATCTCTTGGCTTGAAATCATAAGACCCTACTACTACATCCGCGAAATCAATCATTGTGCAGCAAGTCGGCTTTATGCTCAATGCACACAGCTGCGATCATGCAATCGACCGGGCTCCTGATGATGATCTCGCGCGAGCGGAGAGCGCGGTAGATAACTGTATTCTTGGAAGCAAACTCATTGATTCAAGAAAAGTTTTCCTTTACCCGAGAGGACTTGTAAGCTCCATAGTAAAGCTCACCAAGAACGATAGCTGGAGTAAAAACCTCGGTAGCAATGCCCAGATGCTGTTGCACCGCAGGGTCTTTTGCAAACAGAGCAATGACAATGTTTGTATCGATCAGAAACCTACCAGTCATTTAGGTTTACCTGTTCACAACCCTCAGTTATTGCTTTTTCCATTTCCTGGAGATCTTCCAGATCAATAGTTCCGGCAAATTTCAATAAGTCGCTGCCAGGCACTCCTGAGGGTTTCTCTTCCGACAAGGTGCGTACGAAAGCCAATACTCGCATCTGCTGCTCCGGAGTCAGTTTGTGTAAATGCGAGCTAATCTCTTGCTCAAACGATGGACCTGCCATATAGAAAAACCTCCCCTGACTCATATGATCAACTACATCCAGCCGATTTTCATCAGTATGCTGTCAGCACGGAACCTCGGGATTGGCTGCATAAGACAGCACCTCAGCAGCCGGTAGCGCGCCGCCAATGAATTGCAGGCAATGCCACCACATCTGCCCGGCGTGGTCCTGGTCCGACTGGATATGCTCGTTCGGCATCGGTAACGCCGTATGGCTCACCCAACGTAGCGGTCAACTCGCGTTGCCTCCGGGTCTCGAATCTCACCATTTGGGCCCAGCGCAAGCATATAGAACCTGAGATGACTATCAGGTCCCCACTCTCCAACGACCACACCAAGCCATCCGGGATGCGGCCATATTTCTGCGTGTGCTCGCACAATTGATTGCCACTGCGGAAGAAGGCCCTTGCGCGAACCGCCTGAAGGGTAGAGATCGGACCACTCCACAACCGTGACCAGCACACGGAGCGGCACTGCTAGGACAGCCTAGTTTGCTGACTTCGTGTGACGCCGAGGCTGCGATATTTTCCGACTCGATGAAGATTACCTGAATTTGCAGACCGGAGGATGACTGTGCCGCCATCACAAAGTCGACTTTGAACAATTCTGATGCAACGACGAGATCAATGTCTTGCGCCACCTTCTTCAGTATATGGTCGCGATAGAAACTGGTTCGTGCCGTCTGGGATTGCCAAGCATCGATGAGCCGCTGCTTGTCAACCGTCCTAAGCGTCTCGACCAAAGAATCCCTGAAGCAGAACCAGAGTGCTCCCGCCGGATTATGGCAATGTTTCATGCGAACCTCCCATACAGGTCGAACGATCCCAATGGATGGAAACATTTCCAGTCTATTACCGCTGGAGCATGGCAAAGTTTACATGTGATCAGCAGGTTGATCCAAACGAGAACATTAGCGCGGGTATCGCTCCACTGTGCCGAGAATACCGGGCAGGATGATCGAAAGCAAGCCTGAACTCAAGCGCAATGGGGATTCTCGCTGAGGACGTCATGCATGCGACGAAGGAGGCTGGCTGGGGTGTCTGGATGACTTCTTTGACGCTGACTGAGGGTCAAGGAAGGAACCGGGGCGGCCTTGTCATCGGAGGACAAGGCCGCAGTGGAATCTCAGGAGAGAAGGGATGGGGAGTGGGGTAGCAAGAATGGACTCTTCTTCAGCTTCGTCGTTTCTTCGAAGCTGGTAAGTCGTACTCAAAGCGATTTGTGTTCTGGAACTGTCGCTATTGTGTCAACATCCAGCCCCGTCGCCGGCGCAGCCGGCTCCTTTGGCGCAGCCGTGGCGGCGGCTTTTGAGCATGGTGAGGTTGCCGCCGCGGTAGACCAGGTCGAGGCCCATTTCGATGAAGCCGTTCATTTCGACCGGTCGGATGGACGCGTTCTTGAGGATCTCCGAGGGGCGGTCGCCGATGCCGCTGACCAGGATGGCCCGGCAGTCCTTGAGAAGGTCGGCCAGGGCTTCCCAGCGGTGGACGCCGGTGCCGGGGCGCGGTGCGGACCGTTCCTCGATGAGGTGGTAGCCGCCGTTCGATGACTCGCCCCAGATCTGAAATCGGGTCGCCTCGCCGAGGTGCTGGTTCACGAGGAGCCCTTCGTGGGTGGCCACTGCAACGTACGGTTTGGACTCGAGATCCTCGGCCATCGGGAGGACGCGGCAGGCCTCGAGGTCCGCGCGCAGCTCAGCCGAGCGGTCTTCCCCGAGGAGCCCGACGGCGTCGGCGCGACATCGCTTGCAGTGGCGGACCTGAGGGAGGTACTGTTCGGCCTCCTTCCGGATCGCGCTCATCATCGCTTCGGTCGGCTCGGTCAGTCCCTCGAAGATGGTGCCGCTCACCGGATAGACGGGCATGCAGTTCATCACGGTCGCGCCTCGCGCTGCCACCTCCTTGGCGACTTCCACCGCGTGGTGGTCGTTGACGCCCGGGATCACGATGGTGTTCACCTTCGTCATGATTCCCCGCTCGTGGAGCCCGGAAACGGAGGCCAGCTGCCGATCGATGAGGAGCTTCGCGGCTTCGATCCCCCGGTAGATCACCTTGCCGTCCCTGGCCCAGGCGTAGACCTTTTCCGCGATGGCGGGATCCACGGCATTGATGGTGATGGTGACGTGCGAGACGCCGATGGAGGCCAGCTCATCCAGGTACGCCGGAAGGGCGAGCCCGTTGGTCGCCAGGCAGAGCATCATGTTCGGGAAGCGCTTCCGGACGAGGTTCAGCGTCCGCAGCGTGGCCGACGCATTGGCCATGGGATCTCCGGGGCCCGCGATGCCGACCACCGTGATCCTGGGCTCCTTTTCGACCACCCGTTCCAGGTATTTCAATGCCTGCTCCGGAGCGAGGACGGCGCTCGTGACGCCGGGACGGCTTTCGTTCATGCAGTCGTACTTGCGGTTGCAGTACTGGCACTTGATGTTGCAGGTTGCTGCAACGGGTAGATGAATACGCCCGACGGAATGCGCTGTCTTGGCGCTGAAGCATGGATGACTGTTGAGATCCCCGTTGTGCGTCATGATCGTGTCTCCTGGATGAGCTTGGTCACAGGTAGCCGTACCCAATGGGGGAGCTTTCCTGGTTTCTTTCCAAAATCGCGTTGACGATGCGGTCGAGCAGCTCCTGAGTGCCGCGGTAACCGATGTGGCGCAGCCGCTGACCTCCGAAGCGATCGTGAATGGGGAATCCGACTCGAATGAGCGGGATATTCAACCGCTTGGCGAGCGAGTATCCCTTGCTGTGTCCGATCAACAGATCCGGGGCGAGGGATTCGCTCAGCTGTCCGATCTGGTGGAAGTCCACCCCTTCCAGTACCTTGGGCGGCTCATCGAGGATGCCGTCGGTGACGGCTTTGACGGCCTTTTCGAATCGGCCGCTCTTGCCGCCCGAGGCGCAGAGGACCGGCTTGATGCCGATTTCGGTCAAAAAGGCCGCCAGACCCACGACCAGGTCTTCCTCGCCGTAGAGAACCGCCCGCTTTCCGAACACGTACTTGTGGCCGTCCACGTAGGCATCGACGAGGCGCCCTCGCTCTTTGGCGTGCTCCTCCGGGGTTTCGCGTTCGGAGATCTCCTCGAGCAGGTCGAAGAAGGCGTCCGATTCCCGCAGTCCGATGGGAAGCCCCAGGAGGTACCGCGGCTGCTTGAACCGTTCGGCCAGGAGCAGCCCGGCCGTGGTGGCGTCGATGCGCCCGCCGCTGCCTGTCTCACTGTCCGGCAGGGTCCTGCCGAATTCGATGGACGCCATGGCGCCGCCCATCCTGCGGACGGCATCGAGGGGCGTGCCTCCGGGGGGCAGCTTTTCGTAGTGGTCGACGGCCGGGGCGTCGAGCCGGTCGGAGAGATCCGGGAGGATGGTGTATCCGAGTCCGAAGTCTCTCAAAATCTCCTTGAGGTACCGCGTGTCCGCCGGGGAAACGAGGCCGGGGAGGAGGTTGATCCCGCCGTGTGACCTTGCATCGTCGGCAAGGGTCGCCACAACCGACCGAAGGGCCAGGCGGAACCCGTCCGCCTGGGTGCCCGAATAGCTGGGCGTCGAAACGGGAACCAGGAGGGGCAGGGCGGGCCCCTCCGGATCTCCGTCCATGTCCTTCTTCAGCTCCAGAAGGATCATGGGAACGTCGTCGCCGATCGTTTCCGTCAGGCAGGTGGTGGCGATGCCGATCACCTTCGGGTGGTACTTCGTCATGACATTGCGGATCCC
>CALBZH010000067.1 GCA_937889795.1 uncultured Syntrophobacteraceae bacterium
CCACCGAGATCTACACTCTTTCCCTACACGACGCTCTTCCGATCTTGACCATCAGGGTGACGGGTACGATGAACGCCAGGGAGAAAAACAACCGATCGCGCAGCAATTCCTTGGTCTCGCGGGTTGCCACGGCAAGGATGCGCTTGGGGTTCATGGCGTCCCCCCGGTTTCCCGCTCGAGAGCCAGAACACGGGTCACGAAGACATCTTCCATGGTGAGCGGCCGGGAAGCAACACCCCGAAGCCGAACCCCGGCCCTTTTCAGAACCTCCCCGATGCGCTCCTTGATGTCCGCCCGATCCGGCCCGAGCAGATGGATGTGCCTTCCGTGCAAAGCAACGCCATCGAAGCCCGCCTGCTGCAGCGCATCGACGGCCGGGAGAGGCTGGTCCGTCTGCACCTCGAGAAGTCCTCCAACTTCGTCTGCAAGATCCGATTTCATGGCCTCGGGTGAAGCGTCGGCAACGATCCTCCCGGCGTACATGAGCGCCAGATGATCGCAGCGCTCCGCCTCGGTCATGCTGTGGGTGGTGATCAGGATGGACACCCGCTCCTCGCGAGACAGCCGGAAGAGAAGATCCCAGAAGCGGCGGCGTCCGACCGGATCCACCCCCGACGTCGGCTCATCCAGGAAGAGCACCCGTGGCTCGTGGACGAGCGCACAGCCCAGAGCCAGCCGCTGCCGCAGTCCTACGGGCAGCGTCGACGTCCGCTGCCCCTCGACGCCCCGAAGCTCCGCCATATCGAGGATCCAGGTGGAACGCCGTCTCGTTGCGCGCCGGTCCATGCCGTAGATGCCCGCGTAGAGCTCGATGTTTTCCGCGACCGTCAAATCCCCGTAAAGCGAGAACACTTGGGACATGTAGCCCACGTGCTCCTTGATGGCCCTGCCCGCGCGCGCCATCGCCACACCGGCCACGAACCCCGTTCCTGCCGTGGGCGGAAGCAGCCCGACCAGCATCTTGATCACCGTCGTCTTCCCCGCTCCGTTGGCACCCAGCAGCCCGAAGATCTCGCCGGCCTCCACACGGAAGCTCACCCCGCAAACCGCTTGAAACGCCCCGAAGCTCCTCACCAGCCCCCGAGCCTCGATCGCAGGCCCGTCGAGCCCACCGACCGAGCGCCCGGAAGCGGACATGCTCCTTTGGGATTCCGCCACCACGGCCCCCGATGGTGCTGACTGAGGGACAGGGAGACTTGGAGAGGGGGTGAAGCTGGGAGCACCAGGTGTGACAGCGACTGGCTCCGGGGCAGGAGATGCTTGTCTGTCCGGTCCCCCCATCTCCTCCTCACCGTGTCTCCCCGTCGTCCCGTCTTGCTGTTCGTCCCTGACCACTCCCACTTCCCGAAGCCTGGAGAAAAACACGTCGTCCAGATCGGGCCTCCCCGCGAACACCTGTCGGATCTCATCCGAGCCCACCACGGATCGAGCACGGTCGACGGCCCGCTCCTCGTCCGCATCATCCACGATAACGCGGATCCAGGACCCTCGCGGCTCGACCTGCTGGAAAGCGGACTTCAGCCGGTCCAGTGCCGCCGTCTGGTGTGCGCATTCCACCTGTACCGTGGTGGCGGGCATGGAATCCAGGATCGCGTCGGTCTCGCCGCCTCCGATGATCCGCCCGCCGAAGAAGAGCGACAAGCGCTGAAATCGGCTGGCCTCGTCCATGTAAGCCGTTGACACCAGGGCGGTGATGGATTCCTCCCGGAGCAGGGTCGACAGAATGGACCAGAAGTCGCGACGGGACACGGGATCGACGCCGGTCGTCGGCTCGTCGAGGATGACCAGCGTCGGGGTGTGGATGAGCGTGCAGACCAGCCCGAGCTTCTGCTTCATGCCGCCTGAGAGCTGCTTCATGGGGCGGTCGTGGAAAGCCTCCAAACGCGTCATGCGAAGGAGTGTCTTTTTGCGCTCGGCCAAGATGGACCGAGGAACGAGGCGGGAGTGCGCGAAAAAGTCGATGTTCTCGTCGATGGAAAGCTCGGGGTAGAGGTTCTGCCCCAGCCCCTGAGGCATGAAGCCGATCCGGTCTTTCACGCGCTCGGCGGCCTTCTCGGAATCGACGCGGATCCCAAAAACCTCCACGGTGCCGCCCTCGTAAGTGAGCACCCCGGCGATGGCCTTCATGAGGCTGCTCTTTCCCGCGCCGTCCGGACCGATGAGCCCGTAAATCTCCCCCGGGCGTACCTCGAGGTCCACGCCTCGCACCGCTTCGAGCTCGCCGTAGCGTTTGAGAAAGCCTGAAACGCGCACGATCGGCTGCGGCGACTCTTCCGCTACCAACGGGGCTTGTGCCACTCAACTCCCTCATTCCAGCGGATCACGGCATCGGCGGGCAGGCCGGGACTCAGACAGTGATCGGGGTTCTGGTCGAGGTAGAGCTTCACGGCAAACACCAGCTTCGTCCGTTCGTCCGGAGTCTGGACCTCCTTCGGCGTGAACTCCGCCTTGGACGCGATGAATCGGACCGTGGCCGGGAAGTGGCGGTTCGGAAAGGCATCGGAATAGATCCGTGCGGGAAGACCCAGCCGCAGGCGGCCAATCAGGATCTCGGCGACATAGACTTTGAGATAGAGCTTATCGAGGTCTACCACGTCCAGGAGGGGAGCGCCGGGAGACACGACTTCGCCCGCCTCCACGAAACGGGTGAGAACCACGCCGTCCGAGGGCGCCATGATGGTGAGATCCGAAAGGGTGCTCCGCGCCTCGGCCAGGGCGGCCCGGGCTTCCGCCTCCTGGGCCTGAATGGCCAGAAGCTCGCTCTCCCGGGCACGAATACGGTCCCACCCCAGCTTGGCCTGAGCCAACTGCTTCTCGGCCCGGATGAGATCCGTCTGTGCCGCCGTGAAATCGTTTCGCGCCATGGTCCACGAGAGATCCATCTGCTCCCGGCGTCGCTGCTCGGCCACACCGGCTGCGGCCAGCTCCCGAAATCGCTTTGCATCCCGGCGCGCCTGCTCCTCCTGCGCCCCGCTCTTGGCCAGAACGGAGCGGGAATGGACCACCTGCGCTTCCGCGGTCTCGATCTGGAGCGGCACATCCCTGCGCAAGACATCGAGATCCGTCAGGAGCGCAGTTGCCTTGGCTGCCAAGGCGTCGACGGCCCTGGACGCCTGGTCAACGCGCGCCCGAGTCTGGCTGTCATCGAGGACGACGAGCACCTGCCCCGCTTTGACCGCGTCCCCTTCCCGAGCAAGAAGCGATTGGACTCTCCCTGGGAATTTGCTCGACACGCTGACATGATCCCCTTCGACCCGCCCGTTGGCCTGAATGAGTCCCTCGGGGAGCTGAACCCGCTGCCCCCACGTGTGGAAGACGAGAAAACCCGCGCCACTCAATACCGCCATGATGACCAAAACGAAGACGAGCCTCGACCGCGTGCCCATGAGATCTCCAGAAAGACACCACACCCAGGAAGCTACCAGCAGAATCGATGGCGGCCATTATACAGCCTTCAGCCCGATAAGCGTCAAGCCAAAGCCCCGAAATTCCCTTGACCCACCAAAAAATCGCATGCTATAAGCCAGCGCATTCCATGAGCCGGCGTAGCTCAGGGGTAGAGCAGCTGATTCGTAATCAGCAGGTCGCGGGTTCGAATCCCATCGCCGGCTCCAAGAAAATCCAGGGCTTACGGAAAAGTCACCGTAAGCCCTTTTGCTATGAGTCACCAATAAGTCACCACTAAACACGAGGTAAGAACTCATGCCTGATCACAAGGTCATTGCCACAATGCAGCAGTCAGTCGAACTTTCCTACGCAGGAAGCGCCATGAGGTTTGAGGTCTACTCGGATCAAGAAATGCTTGGAACCATCGAAATTGGGAAAGGCACTTTTCGGTGGAAGAACAAAAATGAGCAGGATTTTGAGGCAATACCTTGGTCTGATTTATTTAAAAGGCTGAACAGGGATCTCCCTGAATAGTACATTAGGCTTGGACGTATCCAAGCGTTCTTTGCCCAAAATACTGAACCGCAGAGTAGGATCTGGGTGACGCGATATTCTGCATTGAAAACTCAGTCCTTGTCGTGCCTTTTATCCTCGCCGTGCCCTTACAAGCAGCTGTTTGGTCTCCTTCTCCTCCGGAACGGCATTGATCTTTTCCCGCAGCACTCCAGAACATTTGAACGTGATTACTTTCCGGGGAGCCAGCATAATGGGCTCCCCACTTTGAGGGGTACGGCCCCGGCGTCCATTCTTTTGGTTCACCGCGAACTTGCCGAAGCCGCTGATGAGAACGTCCTCGCCGCTCTCCAACGTTTGCTTCACGATCTCGAAGAGCGTTTCGATGATGTGGGCGGATTCGCCTTTGGTGAAAATGTTTTTGCCGAAGAGATTTTCGACGATCTGAGCTTTGGTCAGGGTCATGGCACAGCCTTTGATTCCGAGTACAGTTCGTAAAAGGGTGATGTCCTTCGGAGGAACCGGCCATCTACTTCGCACGGGTGCCGTCAAAATGCAAGCGGCTCAAAGTTGTGCCAAGTTGTGCAGTATTGACTTAGCAGCGGATGATTCTTAATTTATTCTTGCCGTTCTCCTCGATGGGGGTTCCCACGCAGTCTCCACAGTGGAGGCTGAGTAGAGGTTGCGGGGTGCGGAAGGGTTTGAAGTGGTGATGGACCCGGAAGCGCCGTGATCGTGGGGTAAAAGCGGTACCAGTGGAAAGGGGAGGTTGAATGCCTACCCATCAGTCGGGGCCCCTTGAGTGCGTTTGATGGTTGCACTCAAGGGGCCTTTCCTTTTTGGTGACTTTCTTGCGGTCGAGGTCTATTGGTTGTCGTCATCGGCGGGGAACCTCGGTCGGTGCAGCATGTCTTGTACGAGATCATAGTGGGTGTAGCCCGTGTTGCCGAGCCAGTGCTGGTAGGCGATGGCTTGTCTCATCCTCAGGCTTGCCTCGAGTCCTTCTATCCCATCTTCGTAAAAGTTGGTGGGAAGCCGCTCTATTTCCGGAGTGGGTTTTTTGGTGGTCTCTTCCAGGTAGGCGAACCCAAGTCTTGCCCGTTCTTCTTTGTCTTTGGCTGACGACACCGCTCTCATAAGATTCTTCGTGAGCGTTTCCGGATCGGTTTTCGCCACCGGCTGCTTGTCGAAATAATCCTCATGCCTCGGAGTCCCACTGCCCGCGGATGGCCCGAAGTACTTGTTGACCACTTCGATGTCCGTTACTTTTGCCAATGCCTTCCGGATCAACCCTTTTCTGAAGTACCCGTCGAAGAAAGTGATCGCCTTGGTTGCTCGATCGAATGAGTTGACGTTGAGGAACATCTCGTCCTCGCTCCGGGAGAAAAAGGAACCCAGGACGATCGGGTGCATCTCCGGTCGAATAGACGAATACGGTCGGCTGAATTGCAATTTCATGGCTTCACCGTGATAGAGCCACACCCATCGCTTCTGATCCGGATCGTAATCCATGCACTCGAGATTGGAGAAGATCTTGGCGATGCCGCTGCGGTCAAAGACCTCGTAGTGAATCCGAGCCAACTGGTATGGTTCACCAGTCATGGTTACCAGGAAATGCTTCTCTCCCGACTTTCGTCCAGGAGTCTTACTTTTGGCACGTTTCCTCTTTTCCATTGTGGCATTCCTCGCCTCTTCCTTTAATTGACCATTGTGAACTCCGCGGCTCTCGCAAAGACGACAGGATCTGAGATATTGTATGGCTGCAGGATTGATCCTTCAACCCTTGCATTGTATGGCTTGGCGTAGGCTCGGGTGCTTCAGTGCTGTAGACAAGATGGGAAAGGGAGGACGAATGAGATTCGAGAAGGTCAAAATTCCCGTGGGCGATGAAATGAGTGTTTCAGCCGTAGTAGCAGTTCCGGATGGCTTTGACGGAGAACGTGGGATCATCTTTGCCCACGGCGCCGGTAACGACATGAACCAGTCGATGATTGTCTTCCTCTCAGAGGAGATGGCCAAGGCCGGGTATCTCACGCTGCGCTTCAACTTCCCATACAAGGAGCAAGGGAGAAAGGCTCCGGACCGGCCGGAAGTGCTCTGCCGTACATGGGAGGCAGCCTATCAGTTCATCCATGCTCATCCTGAGTACCGAGCCAAACAAATCGTTGCCGCCGGAAAGTCGATGGGCGGCAGAATCGCATCCCAGATGGTTGCCACAGGAAGGCTTCCGGCCGAGCGCCTCATCTTCCTTGGCTATCCTTTGCACACGGCAGGCAAGAAAGACAAGCTTCGAGATCAACACCTCTATGATATCCGGATTCCCATGCTGTTTTTTTCCGGTACGCGGGACCAGCTTTGCGACCTTGACTTGCTGGAAAACGTCCTCTCACGACTCACGGCACCATGGCAGTTGGAAATCATAGAGGGCGGGGACCACTCTTTCAACGTCCCCAAGTCAGCACTCAAGAACTCTGAGGACGTCTATTGCGGAATACGCAACACGGCCCTGAACTGGCTAAAGGAATAGCGTACCTGCAGGAATCCCGCTGGACCATTTTCACGACATGAGCATTTCCGGGAGGCACTATGACAGGTTGGGATGCAAAGACTTATCCGCGATTTGCTGATGAGCGAACACAACCGGCAGTGGATCTGGCGGCACGAATCAAGCTGGCAGCGCCAAAGCATATCATCGATCTTGGCTGTGGCCCCGGAAATAGCACCGAGGTCCTGCGGCGAAGATGGCCTGAAGCGGAAATCATCGGGCTCGATCAATCGCCGGAGATGATCGCCGTTGCATCGACATCACGTCCCCATGGGAAATGGGTGCTGGGGGGATATCTCCAGGTGGATGGCTGAAACCCCATTTGATATCGTCTTTTCCAATGCTGCGCTTCAATGGGTGCCCGACCACGGTCAGCTTTTTCCTCGTCTTTTTGCCCGGGTCGCCCCCGGGGGCGCCTTGGCGGTTCAGATGCCTGCTCACCACGGTTCAGCGGCGCACCGAACGATCCTTGAAGTGGCTGATGACCCCACCTGGAGCCATCTCATGAGCGGACCCCGAAGTGCCATGACAAGGGAACCTCCGGCGTTCTACTACGATGTGCTGCAACCCTTGGCCTCCCACATTGAAATCTGGGTAACGGAATATTTCCACATCATGGAGGGTCCGGAGGCAATGGTCGAGTGGTTTCGCGGCACGGGGTTGCGGCCATTCCTGGCGGCATTGGAAACAGAAGAGCAAAAACTTTCCTTTGAAGCGAAGCTGCTGGCGGGCTTCTCCCGAAGCTATCCTCGTCAGAAAGACAACCGTATGTTGTTTCCTTTCCGCCGCTTGTTCATCGTTGCATACAAAGATTAGAAGAATCAAAGCACGGTCTTTGTGATGTCGCGGGTTCAACTTATTGATCCTATTCAGCATTAGAGTGTTAAGTTATGGAACCATGGTTTATTGCAACTCAGAAGTTTGGTCCATTGAAGGGAGCCTCCTGGACAAATTACATTTCGTGGTCAGGCCTGACTCAGCTCGAAGAGGTCGTGTCACTCGACCCCATGCTGTGTGAGACGGTGCTGCCTGAAATCAAGCCCGATTATTGGAGCCACATTGTAAATGAAGATTTCATGCTCAATTTCTTCACAGATCTTGAATTTCTCCTGAAAGAGGCGGCTGCTATACCAGAGAAGAACCTGCTATGTGTTTATCGAAATCCTCCGAAAGATCCTGCCGCAAACGATCTGCTGATTTCCTTCGAGTTCCTCGGCTATGATCTTGTGGATATCATGAGTAGCGCCAGCGCCCTGACCAATTGCGGTGGATTTCCACATGCATTCAGGAATGCGGAGCTTACTCGAAAAGGGCTACTCGCAACGAGGAAGAGAGCATTTGAGGTTCAAGAAGCCCTGAAGCGTCTCTACCCGCAGGAGCCCCATTCAGACTGTCATGTGTGGGCGATATTTCGGGCCCTTGGACTCTGACTACGAGATTCTCAAAATTCATAACGCCACGCAGCAACAGGCTTTCTCAGAATGAAGCTTGGCAACCACAATTGGTGAGCAATGAAAAAAGTTGTGCCTCCTCGGATCTATTGCATTCCGGCCGCCAAGGCTCCGGTAGTAGCGGTGTTTCGCAGAGGCCCCAGCGACTGGTCCCATGTGGGCCGTTGGGACCTCGCTCAGAAACGATACGAATCTGGTGCCTGGCTGCATGGACGCCTGTTCCCTCGCCGTTCTGATCTTTCTCCCGATGGTCGGTTTCTTGCCTACTTTGCCCATAAGACCGGTTCCACCTGGAAGAACGGAGAAACGTACGTCGCCATTTTGAAGCTTCCATGGCTCACCGCACTCCACGCTTTTGGCACTTGTGGTACCTGGACGCGCGGTTACTCCTTCACGGAAGACGGTGTTTGCGACCTTACCGATCAGCCAGGGCTTCCAATCCCCTATGGTTTATGCTCCATGCCAGTGGTCCAGTTTGCAAACGAACGGCGCCACGGCTGGGAGGAAGCACCGGACTCTCCACCCCGACATCCTGATGATGCCCGGGATCAGTACCGCAATGCCCGGATGCAAAAGTACCAACCCGGGGGCCACCGGGTGCTCCACGTGGAGAGTCTGGGCTGGGCGGGCGGCGAGTTCGGGG
Organism: uncultured Syntrophobacteraceae bacterium; assembly: GCA_937889795.1. Classification (GTDB taxonomy): domain Bacteria; phylum Desulfobacterota; class Syntrophobacteria; order Syntrophobacterales; family Syntrophobacteraceae; genus CALBZH01. The sequence continues at coordinate 8,540 of CALBZH010000067.1, forward strand.
TAGACCAGGCAGTGGACGGATTACGCGTCCTTTATTCACTGGAATCCGATGGAAAGCTTGAGTTGCTCGATGATGTGCAGTGGGCGGACTGGGATCGAACGGGACAGCTTCTGGTTGCCACCCGGTGCGGGAAGCTTCAGGTGCGCAACCTCAATGGTTATTCCTTCGAGACGGTATTTGAGGAAGATCTATCTTTACTGGAACCAAATCCAACGCCTGCCCCACCTTGGGCACAACGATGATAGCTGGAGCCTACTTGGGATAAGCGAAATTTATTTCGCGTACACATCCTTTTTCACCGGGTACAGTTCGTGCCTCAAGGACCTCGGTCACGAGTGGTTATGGAAAGAAGTCTCGTCAGGATCAGCAAGTTTTTGAGTCGTGTGCTTCGGCACCGGCCAGATAGCATTGGCCTGTTACTGGATGAAGGCGGGTATGCGAAAGTGGATGATCTGCTTGCTGCCGCCAACAGATCTGGTATGCCACTGGATATGGTCGTGCTCCGAAAGGTGGTTGAGGAAAACGAGAAGCAACGGTTTGCATTCAGTGACGATGGCTTGCGCATCAGAGCGAGCCAAGGGCATTCCATCTCAGTTGACCTTGGCCTCGTGGCCGTTGAACCTCCGGAGCTGCTTTACCACGGTACTGCTGTGCGATTCTTGAAGTCCATCAGGAGAGACGGACTCCTCAGAGGGAAAAGACATCACGTTCATCTTTCCCCGGATATTGAGACGGCGTTGAAGGTTGGCAGCCGCCACGGACCACCGGTTGTGCTCGCCATTGACGCCGGTCGTATGCAAAAGGACGGCTTTTCCTTTTACCGATCAGCCAACGGCGTCTGGCTGACAGACCATGTTCCTGTGCGGTACATTGAATTTCCGGAGAATCTTGATCAGTAGCCACGAAGCGATGGATGCCAGTTAATCTGTTGTTCACCTTCAGAGTAGAGGTTCATGTGGCTTTGCTCCATCCCACCGAGGATCTTGAGAATCGAACACCAGTCTGGCTGGCGTTGAGTGAGTTCTTCCTCGATACTGAACTCACTGAAGTGACCGTTGCATACATCGCACGGATCTGCGCAGCGTCTCCTTACTCCATGAAAGAGTTGGAAAGAATCATGTTCCTTGAGGTCTACCCCGCATTTGTGTCGAACCTGTTTTCTGTTGCCGGCGAATGGGCTGGATGGAGCGAAGAGTTCGTCCGAAAGCGAGTTCTTGAAACCTACAAGCCCCGCTATTGCCTCTCATGGAGGATGAATCCCGTGAAGCGGTTTTGGTGCATGGAGTGGCCCGATGTGGAACGAAAGATCATGGAGTTCCGGAGCGGCCTGGTTTGACAGGCCCTTGATCAGCTGCTACTGCAGATGAGAGAATGGTTTGCGGTGGAGTTCTTTGAGCGAGTATTCAAAGTGCCGCAACGGCTATTTCTGGCGGGGCAGTTTCTGGCTGATCGTTACCCCCCGGGCTGTGGATCGGAAGGGACGGTCTCCTTGGCTGGATCTGCCATTACAGCATACAACAAGGCCCCGGATCTGGAAAGGAAACGAGAAAGGAAAGCATTCATGGCCATGAAAGTCGAAATCAGAGACAACAAGCTCTGTATTGAAATCGATCTGGAAGAACCGAAACCATCCTCATCGGGAAAGACACTCGTTGTGGCCAGCACGAGGGGTAATGTCGTTACCGACGTGCAAGTCGATGGCAAGCCGGTCACGATCGGGCTCAATGCCTACATCAAGCCCTGAGCACCCGCTTTAGGGCGTAAGGTAACAGGAACAGATTTGCCGGTTCACAAACAAAGAGGGCCGAGAGGGTGCCAAATCAATGGAAGACAAAGAAAATCCCAAGAGAAGCAAGATCATTGCGTGCCTTGGACTGGCCTTTGGAATGGTGGGAGCGGCTCTGTCTGGATCGTCGAGAAACCCTATTGTCATGATACTCACGGGATTGATCTTCTACTTCACGATACGCTATGGCTTCAAGAAAGGCGTGTTTTCCAACACCGACTTTGACGAGTAGTAACCCCATTGGGTGGGAAGTTGGTGGCATACAGTAGGATGGATATGAATCATCCGGATCCAGCCGAAAGAGGCTGCTACTGCGATCTCTGGGAAAAGTCCCCAAAAACACTGGAAGATCAGGGCATTCCCCAAGGGTACTGCGGACTCTGTATAGTTTGTGGAAGGCCAGGGCATACGAGACACTTTCCGGGCGCGGTTCCGTTCACGGGAGCTTGGTGCAACCGACACTATCGCCGAACTTTGTGGCTGGATCCGCGTGGATCTATTGGTTGTCTCCTGTGGTTGGCGGCACTCATCGGCGCTGTGGCACTCGGCATAAGGCTCTGGAAGATGATATGAGCAATGATATCAACTCCATGAATCGAATGCAAAAGTCTGTGGAGCCGCACTCTGGAATTGCCGATGACTGCCATCTTCAAATCCAAAGAAGAAGCTTTGAAGGCTGGCTATAGGCCTGATCAACGCTGCGTCAAGTGATGGAAAATCCGGATCGTTGCCGACAGAGAGGATGATCGTTAATGCTGCGTTTTCTGGATTTGGTTCCCTACCCGGTGCTCGTCGCCATTGCGATCACGATGATCTTGGCTCCTCTCAGTCCAATGCCCCACGTTGTGGAGAAGCTCATCATGTTCTGGGAAGGAACGCTCAGGAGGCCCATCGACATCTTTGACCTCTTCTTTCACCTGGCACCGGCAACACTCCTCTCCTTAAAGCTTATCCGGCACAGGACGAAACGACGGTGACGGTGCTGGAGCCACAACACAATGTCAATCCCCCGAAATCGTATCGAGTTTGGGCTCAGCTGGTGCCACCAACCATCTATATATACTATACATGGTTCGTGGCACCACCTCTGGGGGATTGGTAGAGACTTTCAGCCAAACGTAGCCTGGTTTCAGTCTTCCTGTAACGCCTCATGAATTTCCGGAAGGATAGTTGCGGCGCCCTTGTTCCGCCCACAGTGAAGTCTTCCGGAGTCTTACGGCTACTCCGGAATTGTCACTCGAAACAGCTTCAGATCAGCGATACCTTCCCATTGCGGCAGCCTCTGCGTAGGCCCTTCAATTCGCACCAGGTTTCGGTCAGCGAGGCCGTTGATCTTCGCCCAAAGTGTAATGTCACCCCAGAACTGCGGCGGTGTTTCATGGGCTGATACTCGGGCAAAGATTTCTGCCGGTTTGTGGCAGCCAGAGCAAATTGCATCGAGTGCGAGTTGCTCAAGTCGGCCCAGGACGGTTGCTTCGTCCGGCAGTTCCTGCAGCCAGCGTGTAACAGCGGCTGGAATCCAAGGCAGAGGAGCCTTATTCAGGTGGGAGAGCTCAATGAACATTGCCTTGTCTTGGAGGGCGAATGCTGCATCCACTGTTTCGGCGAAGTGGAACTGGTCGGCCGTCACCAACTTTTGTTGGCCATACACCGACGCAAGTTGTTCCGGACTGAGCTGACCAAGCCCATGGTACGGTTGGATTCCTGGATAGGCATCGACGCAAATGAACTCCGCCTGTTCGTTTCCTAAGAGTCGAAGGCATGCAAGAATGTGCGCGAGCATGGCTTGATCGAACAAACATGCGTCGAACCACAGCACGAGGCCATCATAATTCCCGGCAGTTTCAAGTTTGCGGTACTGGGTCCTCAGCGTTTCAAGGATCTGTTCCCTTTTCAACCCGCCGCCGGTGACGTCCCCAAGAAACAATGCCCGTGACTGGAGCGTCTCATCATCCGGCCAGCCTGGTTTCCGTGGCCCATCGTAGAGGATATCGTGCCATACGAAGACTTCCCCAGGAATGCCGGATTTAGCAAGGCTACTTCCAGCGATGTCGCCGCTCGTCATGTGAAGTGTCGGACCCTCAGGTACCACGCCCATCGGCGCTCCATGTGATTGATTGTCAAGAGCCTCTTTTTGGTTGTTTCTCTTGCTTCTTCTTTTCCTTTTGTTGCTGCTTCTGGGTGTCCTGTTTCTGTCCTTTTTCCTTGTCTTTCTTCCCTTTATCTCCCATTGCGAATCTCCTCTTCAATGAGGTGGTCTTTCAGAGGTACGGTTTCACTGCCTCATAGAACCGTTCAGTCATTATAGTATACCCGGCATCGTTGGGGTGAATGGAATCGCTCATCAATTCCGGATTTCCCATGATACCATCAAATACATTGGGAATGAGCACGGCCCCGGAGTCTTTGCAGAGAACTCGGTACCCATCACCGAAGCCTCTGCCCCAAATGGGGATATCGACTCCTCCAACGACTACCAAAGCCCCTTTGGCCTGGATCGCTTCGATGATGGCTTTCAGATTTTGAAAAGCAACTTCCTTCGGTACGCCGTTTTTCAAGTCATTCCCGCCCAGAGTAATGAGAACGATTCGTGGTGATTGTGACAAGACGTCTTCCTCAAGTCTGGCCAGAGCACGAGCCGTGGTGTCACCCGGAATACCGGCGTTGATGATTTCCTTGCCGATCTTTCTGGCAAGCTGCGAAGGGTAGTCCATGCCCTTTGTGGCCCCGGTCCCTGCTGTGAGGCTGTCGCCAAAGCAAACGATGCTGCTTCCGGAAGGTTGGGCGTTCTTGACTTCGATCCGGTCGGCGGTGAAGTAGCGGTACCCTGCAAAGAAGATAAGACAGCAAGAGAGAAGGATGATTACGCTTTTGGTCATTCATGTTTCCTCATGAGATCCAGAGAGATCACCCGCGGAGCCTTTTCGCCAAGTGTGTGTACCGCATCTGGGTTTTGTTGTTTCGCACCGCAATGGCCATAGCTTTCTTGGTTCCCACCATTACAACCAGCTTTCTGCCACGCGTTACCCCGGTGTAGATGAGGTTCCTCTGAAGGAGCACGTAGTGCTGAATGAGCACCGGCATTACCACCACCGGGTACTCTGAACCCTGGCTTTTGTGCACGGACACGGCATAGGCAAGGACAACTTCATCGAGATCCGTGAAATCATAAGCCACCTCCCTGCCATCAAAGGCGATAACGACCTCCTGGGCTTCGGCATCAATCCTCATGATCCGCCCGATGTCCCCGTTGAAGACTTCCTTGTCGTAGTCGTTCTTGACCTGCATGACTTTGTCGCCAATGCGGTATTCCCTTGCTCCACGCATGATCTTCTGCCCTGATGGGTTGAGCGCCTCCTGGAGTTTGATGTTGAGGTTCCAGGCACCGACCGATCCTTTGTGCATAGGGGTGAGCACCTGGATGTCATCGACCGAATCAAAACCAAACCGCTTGGGAATCCTGTCCTTGACCATTTCGATAATGAGCTCCAGAGCATGCTCGGGGTCTTCTCTCTGGATGAAGTAAAAGTCATCCAGCTTGTCGCTCGATGCTTGGAAAGTCGGAATAACGCCGCTGTTGATCTTGTGAGCGTTCACAATGATCGAACTTTCCTGTGCCTGGCGGAAGATCTCATTGAGCTCCACTACCGGCACTGAACCCGATGAGATGATGTCGTTCAAAACGCTACCGGCACCCACGGAGGGAAGCTGGTTCACGTCGCCAACCATGATGAAGGTTGTGGTCTGCGGTACCGCCTTCAGCAAATGGTGCATCAGGATGGTATCGACCATCGAGAATTCATCGCAAATCAGCAGATCACAATCGAGGGGCTCCTGGTCGTCTTTTTGGAACCCGGCTTTCTTTAGACTGTACTCGAGTAGCCGGTGAATGGTTTTTGCCTCATGCCCGGTTGTCTCAGCCATTCTCTTGGCTGCCCTGCCGGTTGGGGCACACAGGAGGATCTTGATGCCGACCGCTTTGAAAATCCGGAGGATGGCATTGATGATCGTTGTCTTTCCTGTTCCTGGTCCCCCCGTTATGACCATCACTTTGTTTTGAATGGCGCACTTGATGGCTTCGATCTGCCGGTCGGCCAGTTTGATCGCCAGCTTCTCCTGGACCCACTCGATGGCTTTTTCGGTATCGATCTGTCGGATGGATTTTGGTGCTGCGATGAGGGCCTTCAACCGTTTGGCAATGTTGGTTTCGGAGAAGTGATACTTGGCGAGATAGACGGCTCGGCATTCCTCGAGTTGTTCAATGACGATTCGCTTTTCGTCGGCAATGGTTCCGGAGGCCTTTTCGATGATGGCTTGGTCTGTCTGTAGGATCTCTTGGCACTTTTCGATCAGAGGATCGTATGGGTAGTAGACGTGGCCTTCGTCGGCAAGTTGGTGCAACACGTACAGGATGCCGGCTTCGGCCCTCAGTTTGGAGTCCTTCCCGAAGCCAAGTTTCTCAGCGATCTTATCGGCCGTGATGAAGCCGATCCCGAAGATGTCCGTTGCCAGTCGGTACGGGTTTTCTTGAACGACCTTGATGGACTCGTTCCCGTACTGCTTGAAGATCTTGGTTGCGTATCCAGAGCTGACGCCGTGGCCCTGCAGGAAGAGCATGACCTGGCGGATTTCTTTTTGATCGGCCCAGGCTTTCTTGATCATGCCGATACGAACAGACCCGATGCCATCGACTTCGGCACGCTTTTCAACGTCGGCTTCGATGATATCGAGCGTGTCCTTACCGAACCTTTTGACGATCCTTTTGGCCATCACCGGCCCGATTCCCTTGATGAGACCCGAGCCCAGGTACTTCTCAATCCCGTGTACAGTGGCGGGAACCATGGTGGTGTAAGTGACGATCTTGAACTGCTCACCGTGCTTGGGGTGATTGGCCCACTCCCCTTGGATCTTGATGACCTCCCCAGGCAAAGGGGCGAGGAGGTGGCCGACAATCGTCACGAGGTCCTGGCGGCCGTAGACTTTTAGCCGCGCAATCGTGTAGCCGTTCTCTTCGTTGGTGAAGGTGACCCGCTCGATCTGACCTTGAAGTTCCGTAAGCATTCCCGTATCCTGAACCTTCTCCTCGCTGATTTGTGTGAGCACATGGAATATAGCACGGACCGAGTAGAAGATCCGCAGGAACTGCGGTGTTCAGCCGACGAAGAGGGGCAAGGGATGACTATGGGAGAATCAGATTCCATTTGGGCAAAGAAAGGGGCCACACTCAGCGACAAATCCGCTCGTGAGGAATTCGGCCTTACTCAAGAAGAAATCATTGAAGCGATCAAGGCAGGCAAACTCCAGTACCGCCACAACAACATGTATGGGAACCCTTATTTCAAGCTGATCCGCAGCGAAGTTGAGGCGCTGGTGGATGAAAAGTACGGAGAGGACTACCTGAACAGGAAAAGGACCAAGAAAGAGCTCGCGGAAATCAACTCTCAGCTGAGAAAGCTGAAAACACAGATCGTCTCCCTGGAAAAGAGGAAAGCTCAACTGATGTCTGATACTGCTGAGAAAGAAGATGCTTGAACTAGTATTGGGCATGGGCGTAGGCACACCTTCTTCATGGATTCATTCCCGCTTTCAACACAACAGAAGAATACTGTTGGGAAAGAAAAATCCCCATATTCACTCCCGAGGAGCTCTCGATCCTCAAGGGCAGTGCGGCACAGTGCCCTCCTGAAGAAGAAGCAGTCACTGAAGTTCGCTACCAACCAAACGAAACGGAACCTGTTGAGATTGTCACTCTACACAACGAGAACGATGCCACGCCGAAACCAAGAAACGGTAAGACCAATGCTTGAAGGAAAAGGCGACTCACCTCAATTTGCACTGGATCGGCTCGACCCGCAGCGTATCTCATTTGCCAGAGAACTGCGTGGTTTTACCAAGAAGGAGCTTGCCTCCCGAATTGCGAAAACATCCAGTGCCGTGTCTCAAATTGAACGAGGCGTGATTCGACCCGACCTTGAGACATTTGTTCGGATTGCCATGGTTCTTAAGGTACCCACGACCTTCTTCATGCAAAGAAACATTTCTACCCAACCGATTCAGCTCGATGCATGTCATTTCCGGGCCAAAGCCGCAACTACCCAGGCAATGCGAAAACAGAGCGCCCGAATCGGTGAGCTGCTAATAGACTTCATTGAAATATTGGAACGAAAAGGTATCGTACTACCCGATGAGAAGGTTA
>CALBZH010000068.1 GCA_937889795.1 uncultured Syntrophobacteraceae bacterium
CGGCGACCACCGAGATCTACACTCTTTCCCTACACGACGCTCTCCCGATCTCCCAAGTGCGAAGCCGACCCGCAAGCCCGCGAGCGATCGCGATTTCGAAAGCGTCTGGATGATGAGCAAGTTCGGATACCGATTCACGAGCCCTACTGCGGACTCCCCGCCAAAATCGATGTAAGCTTCATCGACGGCGACGACGGATTGCGTGTTGCGGCAGAGCAGCCCCTCAATCGCCGTCAGCGTCACGGACCGGCCGGTCGGAGCGTTCGGATTGGGAAAGATGACGCCCCCATTAGGCTGGTCGTAATCCTCCAGCCGCATTTCGAAATCGTCCCGGAGAGGGACCACCCGGTAAGGCACATCGTAGAGCTTGCAATAGACCGGGTAGAAGCTGTAGGTGATGTCTGGAAACAACAGGGGCTGCTCGTGTTTGAGCAATCCCAGGAAAGCGTGAGCCAGGACTTCGTCCGATCCATTGCCCACAAAAACCTGGCCGGGTTTCAACCCGTAGTATTCCGCCAGCGCCTCCTTGAGTCGGTCCGCGTTGGGATCCGGGTAGAGCCGCAGGCCTTCCGCGGCCTCCTTCTTCAGGGCCTCCAGGACTTTGGGGGAAGGCGGGTAAGGGTTCTCGTTGGTGTTCAGCTTCACCAGGTTGGGAAGCTTGGGCTGCTCACCCGGCACATAGGGAGTCAGCCCACGAACCACGGAGCTCCAATACATACTCATCGCAATCTCTCCGAACCTCAGCGAATCCGCAAACGTATCTCAAACCTCATCCGGACGCTCGGTACACGGACCAATCCCCGGCCCCGGAAGCTCGCTTTTGGCGCCGCCCTTTAGCTCACCTTCGATCAGCGACTCGATATCGAGGTAGGCATACAGGGTGACTGCCCCGTTTTGGGGCAGCCCGCCCGATTCTGCGGCGGGGCCATAGACACTGTGCACTTTCCTTCCGAACAGCCGGAGCAAGACGGTCTGCTCGCCCCGGTGATGCGCGGTATGTGCGATTCTCCGGAGCATAACCCACGCACGACTTCGATCGACGTCAAAGAACTTAACGTGCTCTTCCCACCACGACTTGCCCTTCTCTTTCAGTATGCTCAACCTTTTTCCTGAGTCCACCGCATACCGTCTGATAAACTCGATGCGCGACTCGACTGCCGGCAGTGGAGGGGCCCCGACGTCGATCCCGAGCATGGTGCAGAACCACTTGTTTTCGCTGACGCATTGATGAACCATGTGCTCCAGGGGATTGCGGTCGGTCCTGTCCAAGGGGTGGGGCCGAGCTCGCAGATCTTCATCGGCGAACATGCTCCAGACGCTTAGCGTCTTGATCCGTTCGGTCTCATACGTCTGCACGAAGCAATCGTATTCCATTTGCTCCTCCATGGCGTGCGGAAAGCAGCATTCCCGAAAGTCGAGCGACGCCGCATTTGAACCTAACCATTATCCGACTCGCGCGATCAGGAAAAGAAAAACCCGAGGCTCCAATCACATGGAGACCCCGGGTTCTGGCTTCTGTCCCCTGGTCCCCTCCTACCCGGACGAGACCAGCAATGGTTTTCCAGACCTGGCTATTCCGTGGCAGGCACCGTCTGAGCCTCGGCGGCAACACCAGCCGTGGCGCCCTGCTCGGCCGCGTACTGCTCCTTGACCTTCATCAGGAAGATGATGAGAGGCCGATAGGCGAGGTGCGCCCATTTGGCGAACGGCACTTCGAGCACCAGCATGGGAACCGCGACCATCATATGGATAATGTAAAGTCCATAGGTGGAGATAGGCCAATCCAGCAAACGGGTGAAATGGATGAAGATACCCGTCAGGGTGGTGGCCTGGAGCAGAATCAGGAACATCCAGTCCGTCGGGTGCGAGTACCGGTACACCGGCTTGCTCTTCTTCAGACGCCCGATGATGGCATACGTCGTTCCGTACATGATGGCGAAGGTAGCATAGTAACCCACCAGCCGAATCGGGTGCCACAGGGGATACTCTGGAAGGTCCCGCTGGAACTTCAGGTAATCGACTGAAAGACCATTGATGAACACGACGACCATCAGGAACACGGAGGCATACCCGGTCATGATCATCAAGTGGACGAACCACTGCATCCTGTCGGTGCAGAGCCCAAAACGCTTCTGGGTCAGTACGTGGATAATGAGCTCTTTGGCTTGCGCGGCGTAAATCCGGAGGGGAACCTTGAACGTGAGATCCCCCATGACGAACTTGATGCAGCGCGCCACGTTCCCCAAGAGGAGACAAGAGAGAATCGCAGCCATCACCAAGTCCGCGATTTCAATCTTTTCGGAAGGCCAGACCGAATTGAGATGCGCATGCTCCCAGTTGATATTCTCGCCATGGAACAGCAACAGACCCAAGCCGACCAGAAGGGCGACGACTGTGATGGCCATGATTTCAAAACGTTCGGATGTATAGAACTTGCGGGCAAAGCCCGTCCAATCGTAAGACGCTGTCAGGTAGCGACGGAGGCCCATCATGGTCTCGCCGGGCTCGGCACCACGCGGGCACTTCACCGAGCAGTCGCCGCAGTAGTAGCACAGCCAGGGCTCCGGAGAGTTTATGATCTTGTCCTTCTGTCCTAGCTGAATGTACCGGACGAACTTTCTCGGGAAAGGGTTTTCGGGTGTGGAAAGCGGACACGTCGCCGTGCAGTTCCCGCAGTTGAAGCACTTGGTGGCGTCAGTAATTCCAAAGTGCTTGAGATCCTTAATCAGATTAGGATCAACCTTGTTGCTCATCCCCATGCCTCCTGATTTCTGATCCAGTGCAAAGCAGCTCTAATCCCGTCGGAGACCCTTGTCCGATGGGGATCGCGACCCCCGCCTGCCTCAAGGTCAAGCGGCGATCGCAATCCCAGGTCTCACGTGATCGACTCTTCCGTCCTCGAAGGATCGGTTGCTTAGAAACCCTTGTAGGGGTTGGCACCAATCTCTACGAGCTTCTCTGCAAATTCGTCGAGGAGAGCGGGGAGTCTGTCGTAGTCGGTGATCGAGCAGGCTTCAAAGCGCACGCGGTCGGATTCGAGTCTCAGACGATCCAGAGTTTCCTTCACTTTGCTCAGGCGGATATTGGCAAGCTCGCTGCCTTTGACAAAGTGACACTGATAGTTCTCGCCGTGCTGGCATCCAAGCAGCAGCACGCCGTCGATACCCTTGGAGAGGGAGTCGGCGATGAAGACAAGGTTCATGGAGCCGAGGCAGCGCATGGGAATGAAGCGCACCCAGGCGTTGAAGGTCATCCTGCGCAGACCGACCATGTCAAGTGCGGGGTAGGCGTCGTTCTCGCACGCCAGGACGATGATGCGCGGCTTCTCGTCGTACTCGTCGGGAACGCCGACGGCCTTGATCATTTCACCGATCATGCCCACCGAGTAGTTCTTGAAGGAAATGATACGCTCGGGACAGGCCCCCATACACACACCGCAGCGACGGCACCGGGTGGGCTGAGGCAGGGGGTTGCCTTTCTCATCCTCATTGATGGCGCCGAAGGGACATTCTTCCGTACAGCGCTTGCACTGTGTACACCGCTGCATGAAGAACTCGGGGTACGTCATGTCGCCCGCCCTCGGGTGAACCGCCATGCCCTTGCTGGTCAGCTCCACGCACTGGATGGCCTTCATGGCAGCGCCCGTTGCATCCTCGAGCGCATTGGCGATGCCCATCGGACGACGCACACAGCCCGCGGGATAGATGCCCGTACGGCGACTCTCATAGGGGAAGCAGATGAAGTGCGAGTCGGCGAAGCCGTACTTGAGACCCGGCACTTCCGGTCCCTGGCGGTAAGCCAGGTTCAGGATATCGGAAGCCAGAATGACGTCGGCCGGAACCTCGGCGGCCTCTTCGCCTTCCTTGGGCTCCTTGGCGCGGGGATCCTCGCCGAATGCCGATTCCGGAACCATACCGGTCGCCAGAACCACAAGGTCCAGATCATCGAGGAGGATGCTTTCGCCAAGCAGCTCATCCAACGCTTCCACCGCCACCTTCGCG
>CALBZH010000069.1 GCA_937889795.1 uncultured Syntrophobacteraceae bacterium
TTCTCGCGGACGAGCCGACGGGCAACCTGGACTCGCACCATGGTCAGGCTGTCATCGAGCTTCTAAAAGAGCTGAACCGGGTCTGGCAGCGAACGGTCATCATCGCCACTCACAGCCACCTGGCGGATGACTTGGCCGATCTAATCCTTACCCTCAAGGACGGGCTTATTGTCGAAAGGGTGAACTGTCGGTGAGCTTCTTTCTGCGCCTTTGGCTCTGGTTCAACGTGCGGCATGGAGCGCACCATCCGTGGCGCGTGGGGACGGTCCTGCTCGGGATCGGCTTGGGGGCGGCGGTCTTCACGAGTGTACGGCTCGCCGTCGAGGCCTCGGTTGCATCCTTCACATCCAGTGTCGACATCCTTGCGGGGAAGTCCGATTGGGTCGTGATCACCCCAGGCGGACGGGTGCCCGAGACGGTGGTTCCAACACTGCTCAAAATGCCCGCCGTCCGGACGGCCTCTCCGGTGATCAGCACGTACGTGAGCGCGGGAGAATCGGGAAAGCCTTTCCTGCTGCTGGGGTTCGATCCGGTGCTGGACCGCCCTCTTCGCACGTGGGGCCTGGAGCATGATACCCCTTCGACACTCCCGAAGCTCGACCTCATCGCAGACCCGGATACGCTCATCCTGACCGAGCAGCTTGCGAAACGATTGGGCCTGGAGTCTGGAAAAACGACCATCCTCAAGACCGTTCAGAGGAGTCGTCCGTTTCGCATTGTCGGAACGCTGCGAGGTGAAGGGCTAGCCTTAGCAGAAAGCGGCATGGTCGCCTTTTGCGACATCGCGACGATCCAGGAGCTCCTCTCCATCCGTGGTTTTGTGGACCGCATTGACCTCCTGCTTCAACCCGGAACACCGCCGGAGACTGTTCAGATCCTACGAGACAGCCTCCCGGAGGGCTGCATCCTCGAGCTTCCGAGCGAAGCCAAGGAGAGCGGCAGACGCCTTATCCGCTCCTACCAGCTGAACCTGTCGGTGCTCAGCTTTGTCTCGCTCTTCGTCGGCATGTTCCTGGTCTACAGCCTGGTCGCGCTCAACGCGACGGCGCGACACTCCGAGGTGGCAATCCTCCGGTCGATCGGCGCTTCTCCATCACTTGTCTTTGCCCTGTTCCTCGCAGAGGGTGTCTCTCTCGGTATCTTGGGGTGGCTGCTGGCTCTTCCCCTGGGCTCCATGCTGGTCCGGGATCTCCTCAAGGCCGTAAGCGGGACCATTTCTCTGCTGTTCGTGCGAACGACGGTCGAGGGAGTGAGCATTGCTCCCCTGGAGATCGTGATTTCTTTTCTCATGACCGTCGCGGTCTCAGCGATCGCGGCGATCCAGCCGGCTTTGGAGGCTCGAAAAATCTCTCCGCGGGAGGCCTTGACGATTTTGGAGACCGCTTCAAGTCGCAGAGCCGGGCACCGCTCCCTGACAGGGATTGGCGCCTTGCTCATCGCATCATGCTGGCCCCTCTCGATGCTGCCTCCCCCCATGGGGCTTCCATTGCCGGGATACGCGGCGACTTTCGTCCTCTTTCTCGGATTCTCGCTGCTTTCGCCTCAGTTCCTTAGGATGCTGGGGACCCTTATTCCACCGCTACTGAGAAAGCTCGGCGGCGAGACCGCCTACCTTGGCGGGCGCTATGTCCGTGATGCCGGACCGCGTATCGCCATTTCCACCGGCGCCCTCATCACCGCGGTGGGTCTCTTCGTGGCCCTCGTGGTCATGGTGCACAGCTTCCGGAGCACGGTCGAGAACTGGGTGTCGCAGAGCATCGGAGGGGACCTCTTTCTCGGCTCCAAGGACGGCTCCATCAACCGATACCGCGAGCCGCTGCCCTCCTCCCTCGTTCAATGGCTCCTCCGAGAATCGAGGCAGGAGCCCATCGAGCTCTCACCGTATCGGCGCATCCCGCTGCTTCATGCGAAGACTCCCTACCAGCTGGAGGCTCTGGACTTCGAGCTCTTTCTCAATCACTCCCGGTTCCTGATGGTCGAGGGCGATCTGCCGATCGCACTGCCTGCGCTCAGCCGCGGAGAAGGCGTGATCGTGTCGGAGGTGTTCGCCAACCAGACCGGACTCCATTCGGGGAGTGTGTACGAAGCGACAGTCGCGGGAGTCACCCTGAGGGTGCCGGTCCTGGGCGTTTTCCGGGACTATCGAACACATGGAGGCGTCGTTCACTACTCATTGCCTCATTTCATCCGCCAAACGGGGGACGGATCCTGGAGTGGCGTCAGAATTCAGTTCACAGGGAGCGTTGACGGGCAGGATCAGGTGATCGACCGAGTGAGGTCAGCCCTCATCGCATTCTGCGGGGCACAGGAGCTCGCGGTGGAGGTGACGACGGGGGAATCGCTCCGACGAGAGATCCTCCGGATTTTCGATGAGACGTTCGCTGTTACGACGGCACTCTTGATGATCGCATTGCTGGTCGCAACCCTCGGCATGGCAACGACTCTGAGCGTTCTGGTGCTGGAGCGCACCAGACAGCTGCACACGCTGCTCGCCTGTGGCGCAAGTCGTGGTCAAATCCGGGCGATGATCGTCTGGGAAGATCGGAAGAGCGTCGTGTAGGGAAAGAGTGTAGATCTCGGTGGT
>CALBZH010000070.1 GCA_937889795.1 uncultured Syntrophobacteraceae bacterium
AGGATGATCACGACGTTCCCCAGGGCCACAACAAGCCAGTACGAGAACCCCGTGCCTTTCTCATGGGAAACGACATTGGCGATAGAGAACACGGCGGCGAACAGGGCGGCGTGCGAAAGGGCGAACGCTGCAACGCGGATGAAGGAAACGGTGCTTGCCACGAAACGCAGAAATTCGTCGAAGACCTCGACGATGGATTCCATGAGGTCCGTAAAGAGCCCTCCGTGCTTGATGAGCGCTCGTGGGGGCTCCCGCACAACGAAGAGGCGGTAGAGCGGCCTGTGAAGAATCATGATCGCGACGAGCACGGCTGCCACCCATCCCAGGACACTCAATTCGCTCGCAGCAACGCCGCCGGTCAGCACATACTTCAACGCAAGACCCGCACAGATCCAGTAAAGCACGGCACCGGCGATTCCGCCCACACCCAGCAGCTTCTCGTATTCTTTGAGCCTCACGGCATTGATGAGATTCAAGCCCAACCCGAGGCTCACCAGCGCGACGCCAAGCCAAAGCGCCACTTTAACGAAGTGGGGAATGTCATCGATCGGCTTGAACCAAAGAGCTGGAATGACGTACTCGAGGCCGAAAACGGTGCCATAAAGAAATCCGAACAGAACCGAGACGATCCCGCATTCCATCAGGATGATTCCGTAATCCATATGCCGGTAGGAACGGCGGAAGACGAGATAGCCGAGGAGAAACAAGATAGCGCCCTGGCCCACGTCCCCAAACATCATGCCGAACAGGAGGAGAAAGCTCAGGGCAAAGAAAACAGTCGGCTCGATCTCCCGGTAGCGTGGTGTTCCGTAAAGGCTGGTGAGCTTTTCGAACGGGCTTATCAGAAGAGGGTTGTTGAACAGGACCGGTATCTTCACGATCCCTTCGCGCACTTCCCGGATGTCCTCCGGGTCGACGCGCTCAAAGACCATCTGACCGTCCGTTACTTGTCGGATCTCCTCTTCGAGAGAATCGGCAAGGCGTTCCGGAAGCCATCCCGTCACGAGATAGCTCCTGTCGATCTTGCCGAAGAACCGGCGTGCCGTCAGAATCTGTCGGGCTGCCAGGATCCTTCTCCTGATGATCGCCAGGTCCTTTCCGAACTTGCGCCGGAATTCCTCTCTTTGTGTGATGAGCTCCGCTCTCTTGGCGTTGAGGCCCGTTATCTCCGAGGTCAGGTCCGACGCGATGGCACCGGTGGTTCCCGAGAGCTCCAAAGGAAGGTCAACGGGTTCAAACAGTGCCCCCTTCAGGGCGCGCTCGAAGACCGGCCAGTCCTTCCTCAGGCCAAAAACCAGGATGACGGGCCTTCCCTCGGCCGTGTTGATCTCAATCAGGGCATGGGCCACTTCCGAAAGACTCTCCTCAAGTTTTTCAAGCCCATGCTGGGGAAGCACGCCAATCGCCCAATCGACGAACGTCCGTTTGGCAAGGCGAGAGAGCTCCAGATCGTCAGGCAGCAGCTTCAGCCGATCGATGACCGCTCCTTTTTCCGCCAGAGTGCGCTCAACGCCTGACAACGCGCCGAAGGTCGACTCAACCTCGCGCTGAATTCCAGTCAGCCGCTCCCGAATCTTGTAAATCTCCTTTTCCGGAAGAACCTCTTCTTGCGAGCCCAGGTTGTCCCAATTGACTCGCAGGGACTCCAGCAGGTCTTCGGTTGTCCGTCGAAGCTCCTCGTATTCCTTGAGAAGATCGCCATCCAGCTCCGCCGCATACCCCAGTTTTCCCAAGGGTGTTTCGTCGATTCGGACGAGGTGGAGCAGCTTGAATCGCGCCAGCACTCCCGTCAGAGCGGAGATGTACTGCTCCGGGACCTGGATGCTGATTCGAATCAGTCTCTCCGACCTAAACACCGGCAGCCCTCCTGACCGGAAAGCTCACAAGGGCGGCGACCTTGTCCGGCGACTCTGCCAGCTCAACCGCACACAGGATGCTCTCCAGCGCCTTCACTTCCATCTCTCTGAGCAGAAGATAGGCCACCTGCAGCCCGATCTGAAAAGGATGCCTTCGGAAGGTTCTGTGAAGCCGACCGACAAACCAACGCTGAAAGAGGATCGAGATGGCCGCCCACTGGCCGGCCTCTCCAAGCGACTTCCTGTACACGTCCGGCAGCACAGCCACGAAGCCTTGGAGATCTGTGGCCCTCGCAAGGGCCCCCAGATCATGAAGCGTGAGGTGGCAACCTCCGGAAAGGGTGTGATTGATCGTCTCTTCGGGCGAAAGCCCGTAGAAGTGGCGAAGCCGCACAATCCAGCTGAGGTTGACTCCGTCGATGAGATCTCCCACCAAAGCAGGCGCGTCATCGAGGGATAGGGCTTTGAAGGAGCTTACGGCACTTCGCAGATGCTCGAAAGCTGCCGTGTCCAGACTGATTTCGAGCGGGAACAGGCTGCTTTGGGTTATGGCGTGCGGCATGGCCCGTAACAAGGGCTCATGGAAGATGGTCCGTTTCAGAAGGTCCGCGGCTTCAGCGATCTCCTTACGTTGCAGCAGCTCGTCTATTGGAAGCTGAGAGACTCGCTCCAATGGATACAGGAGGGATCTTATCTTCGAAGCTGAGCGTGCGCTCCAGATTCCTCTCAGGATCGTCTTGAGGTTTTCGGCCTCATAGCGGCAGAGAAGGGTTTCCAGCAGCTTTCTGCCGGAAGAGGGGACGACTTTCATGAGTCGTTCATAGGCTCTGAAGAGCTCCTCGTGGAACCCCCGCAGCAGTGCTCGGGAGCCCAAGCCGGTCAACGAACGACCGCCCAGAATCCCGACATAGGTGGTGCCAGTCAGGTATCTCACCACGTCGTCCAGCTTGCTCATCCTACTGAGGTAATACCAGTCCTCCGAATCGAGGAGGTTTCCCTTCATCGCCTTCGTCCTGGCTTGAGCAAAGGAATACTGGAAGACCCTGGCTATCAAGCGCCCGCCACCTTTCTTTTTAATCGCTCCACCAGATCCGGCAGAACGGTTTCCTTTCGAAGCCTGATGCGTTCGATGTAACCGTCCCCTTCCTTCGTGATTCGGCCGGCATTCGCTTTCTCCTCCGAAAAGATCCTCCCCTGTTCGGCCTCAACCGCAGCGGCCAGCTCTTCTTGTGCGTCGGCAACCACCTGCTCAACCTCCTGCTCGGCCAGCGCTCTGATCTTCCCGGCTTCCGAGCGAGCCTCCGCAACCAGCCTTGACGCCGCATCGTCCGCCTGAACGACACGTTCGATCTCACTCTTCATGAATGCAGATTCCCTGCGGGTGCTGAAGAATCTTCGCGAGCACAGCCAGATCAATTCCCGGAGAGGAAGTGGTCCAACAACTTCCTGCGCCCCAATTCTCTATGAATTTGGCTTATTGGTCGCTGGAGTTTGCAATTGGATCAACTTGTAGCGCGTAGCCGGGCCGCGGCCGGTCATGACAACAATCCCGCGCCGTGCCAGATCCTGCAGGTCG
>CALBZH010000071.1 GCA_937889795.1 uncultured Syntrophobacteraceae bacterium
CTCTGAGGATGTTCACCTTGATGCCATATTCCGTGATGAGCTGGTACGTCACGGGTTGATCAATGAGGTTCGGCGGAAAATTGAGCACCAATTCGGTGAGGGGTTTGAACTCAATCCCGGGATCCAACGAAGGCAGCGGTTCCACGGGTTGAGTGAGCAAAAACGTGCCGGTCTCGATCCAGGCCTTGAGCGTCGCGGCAATCTCCCTTGCCCGGGCGTATGAGGAGAGTCCGGCGGTCGGTATTTTCTTGCCGTTGACGGCGATAGACCCCGACTTGAGCTGGGCGTAGGTGACTTCCCCCAGGCTTCCGGGCACACCGTTGGGATAGGCCTCGCTGTAGTCCACCACCTGGGCCACGATGTCGGCGTCGGTGACGGTGGTGCCGTGGAGGACGTCTTCATTGAGGATCGGAATCGGCAAGCCGATTCCCACGGCAAGGGTTGTCCCGTAGCCGGTGAAGGAGGCGCCCCTGAGCCACTGCGCCTTCATGCCTTTGAGGTTGCCCGTGACCGAGAGGGTTCCGGCCCCCATACGCGGGACTCCCCGATCGTTTCGGGGAACCCCCGGGTTGTGCTGCGTGCCGCTGCCCACCACCGTGCCGATGCCGCCTCCAAGGAAGATGCGAGTGCCCACTCCGATCGTGAGGTAGAGGGGATCGTTCAGGAGCGGGCTGAGCTGGCCCGCGCTGCAGTAAGTCGCATTTCGCATCTTGGGGTGGAGCACGCCCATATAAGTGTGGATAATGCGGTCGGAAAGGTTCACGGCGACATTGTAGTTCTGGTAGGCATTGCGGATGTTGAAGAGCACCGCTTCGTTCATATCCTCGAGCTTGACCCACGTCTTGAGCTCACGCCGGGGGTAGCAATCGGTGCCGTAGGCGGTGGCCGTGAGCTGAACGTCTTTGCCGGCCACCAAATCTTCAATGACGTGTCCGCCGCCGTAAGGAAACCTGCCCGGCCCCAGCCGGTTGCGGGGATCGTCGACGGGCAGCGCGGTTGCCCCGAGGAGGAAGTCGACCGCGGCAAATCCGGCGTAGACCGGCACGTCATTGAGCTTGACGTCGCCTCCCCCCAGCTTGATCCGAGGCTTGCTGTGGCCAACGTTGAAATAGGCGCCCGATGAGCACATGGGAGCAAAGGTGCCGGTTGTAACCACATCCACCCGGGCCGCTGCCTGCTTGACTCCTTCGGCCTTGACCACCTCGATGATTTCGTCAGCGGTGAAGACCACGGCTCGCCCTTGCTTGATCTTCTCGTTGATTTCCTCGATTGTCTTTGCCATGCATGTTCTCCGTTGAAAAAAGCTTGTGTTTCGTTCGCCTGGAGCCCCCTGAAGCCTCACTCCATGCATGGTCCAGAGGATACCGGTCTGCCATGGCCCCAATACACGTTAGCGATTCTCATGGGTGTTTGCGTTGACTTGAGTCAAGGCGCCTTCCCGTTGGAACGGCGAAAATACATTGGGACGAGGTTTTCGTGGCCCGTCCGGGCTCCGTTCCCTTGGTCTCCGTGGAGCTTGAACCATCGTGCGTCTTAGACTTGCCATACCCGTGCTCTGCTGCCTGCTCCTGGCCGCGCATTTCCTGAGGGAGCGGAGCCTGGTTTTCGTGGCTCTCACCATGCTCAGCATCCCATTGCTATTTGTTACAAACCATTGGGTCGTGAGGGGGATGCAGCTGTTCTTCATCCTGGCGAGTATGGAGTGGATTCACACCACGGTTGGTCTTGTGCTGGAGCGGAAGGCGATGGGATTGCCCTGGATGCGCATGGCGATCATCCTGGGTGGGGCTGCCGTGCTGACGCTCGGCTCCGCCGGAATTGTAAACACGAGAGACCTCAGTCGGAAGGGACCAGATGGTCGGCATGTAATCGGATGAGGTTTATCGAATTCAGAACCCGGAAGGAGCTGCCATGGAAAGCGAGACTGCGGCAAGTCATTCAGCGGCGGAAGATCGAGCGGCTTTCGGGATTATTGCTGCCTGCGGGCTGCTCATGATCATGATTTTTCTGTTGGACCTGGCGATTCCCCTGGGCGTCGCCATGGGTGTCCCATACATCGCAGTTGTTTTGATATCTCTGTGGTCTCCCCACAAGGGGTTTACCGTTCTCGTCGCTGTCATCGCTTCGGTGTTCACGATGGCCGCCTTCTTCTTCAAACCTCAAGTCGCTGAAATGTGGAAGGTTGTCTTCAATCGAGCCTTGGCGCTGTTCGCAATCTGGGTGACGGCCACACTGGGTCTGCAGCGGAAGATGACAGAAGAGAAAAGGGAGAAGGCGCTTCTCGATCGCGAGAGAGCCCTGGAGGAGGCGCGCGTCCTGCGCGGGCTTCTGCCAATTTGTTCTTCCTGTAAGCGGATTCGAGATGACCAGGGATACTGGACCCAGTTGGAAGGATACATCACGACCCACTCGGAGGCCGACTTCACCCATGGAATCTGCCCGGAATGTATAGAGAAGCTCTATCCGGAAATTCACAAGGCAATAATGAGCAAATCCGGGACCTGGCAATCGCGGCCGAACGAAAAGGGTGAAGCCGGCGGAGAGCCAAGAGCAACCATTGAGAATGCAGAAAGGAGACGCGCCGTGGGTCCCATTGACGAGCTGAAGATGGAGCATCAGGCGGTCAAGATGACGCTTCGGATTCTCGAAACCATTTGCCGGAAAATGGAGCAGCCCGGCGAAGCGGTCGACGTGCACCACATCGATCAACTGCTGGAGTTCTTCTCGGTATTCGTGGACCAATGCCATCATGGCAAGGAGGAGGAGCTGCTCTTCCCTGCTCTGGAGGCGGCCGGTGTTGCGAGAGAGGGCGGCCCCATCGGCGTCATGCT
>CALBZH010000072.1 GCA_937889795.1 uncultured Syntrophobacteraceae bacterium
AGGGACTCCCATGGAGAAGAAAATCAAGGGCTCGATGCGTCTCGTTCCTCGAGCAATGCCCCGTTCGGAAAAGAGACTCACATGGAGGCCATTGGCCCCTTCAAGGGATTCAAGCTGTTCGTAAGGCAGTAGTTGGTACGTTTGACCGTCTGCCGACGCCTCGTCCACACGCATCACGCGCTCGACCTGATACCACCCGGAATTCACGCGCAAACCAAATCGCTCCAACCCGCCCACGGACGGCAGCCACTGCGGAACAAATGGGTCAAGCTTGAAGCGCCGGGGCTTGATCCGAGCCACCGCACCTCTTTCCGGCACGAAGAAATGGTAGCAGCCGCAGTTGTTCATGACATCCATCATGAACGGACGGCCTTCCTGATCCAGGGTTACCCGGATGGTGAGCCCATCCAGATGACCATGCTCGATCCACGGCGCCTTCTTTCCCGCACGCTCCGGAAACCACAGCACGTAGTTGACCTGCACAACCGGCTGGCTTCGCTTGAACCCATGGGAAACGTAATAATAAAGAGCAGGCTTGTCGGAATCTACCTCGAAACCCTGCTTACGGGCAACCATCGCCCCTGGCCGGTCATAGCTCCCGGCTTGGTCAACAAATAGAACGGGAGCGAAATCGTGCGCAAGCTCCCGTTGCTCCTCGGGCGTCAGCCTCGGAATGCGAAGGGGATTCTCGGCAGCCCGGCTCAGGACATCCCGGACGGCCGTCTCTGGTCGCCTCTCCCATCCCGCCGGCCGGAAGGCCGTTAGAGTGCCCGAAACGGGAAGGCTTTCAATCGGCATCTCAAACGTCTTGCGAACCTTTTTGCGCACGCGGTCTGTGACCGCTGTCACGGGGAGCGCAACAATCGGATGCATTCCGAGCGTCCGCATCACGTACGAATACTCATCCGGCACATGTACCCTGGACCGGACGAGATCGTGATAACCGGGAATCCTGCGATGCGCCTCGTAGAGTTGGTCCGAGCAGGATAGAGCTCGATCGAGGAGCGCCTCCTTTGTCATGGGCACGGAGTCTGAGCTCGCCGGAATCGAATAGACTCCGGCCGGCAGATTGCGGATTTCTTTTTGGATGGATTGGCGGAAAAGCTGCCTCATCCCGTCAACCCATTGCTCACGCTCCTCGGGTCGTGCGGCGTGCTCCCACAACGCTTCCTGGAATCGATTGGCGCGGAGATAGGGAAAGGATCCCACAACCGTGGTCGAAGCGTCCCGCACGCCGCTATCAGCGATGATCCGATCAAGGCCATGCAAAAAACCGGTGCATGGCTGGTTCGCGGGCAGCAGGCGGCTGACTCTGATTTCGCCCAAATGGGCGCAGCTCACGATACCCAGACTCAATAGAACGAGAAAGACGGTCTTCAGACTACTCATGCGCCTCCTTCCAGTGAAGTGGACTCCCATTCGGTTGGGCAGCTCGACGAGGTCTTTTCTCATGACAAACCTAGACTAATTTCGCGGGGGACAGAGCGTCAAGGGAGGGGGCGAAAGAACAAGGCGGTGTGAATCGCGGCTGTAGTGAGGCCGGCTTGCTCTCATGACCTTCCAAGAGCAAACCGGCTCGAATAGGGATCTTGTCCCGCATGTCGTCGTCAGTCGGACGTCTTCTGAAATGCCTTCCCAATGGAGAAGCCCATCCCCAAGAGGTCGCCCACTCCGTAATAGCCACGACCTTCCGGTGCGAAAACCACGGGGGCGATCCGTTGCATGTCGGGTAATCCCGCGGCATCCAGCAGCTCTTCCTCCACTTTGACGTCCACCACCTCTGCCACAAACTGGGTGTGAAGACCGAGCTCGAACGTGTGCACAAGCTTGCACTCGAGAATCATTGGGAATTCCTTGATATAGGGCGCGTCGACGAGCTCACTCTTGACAGGTGTCAAGCCCGTGGCAGCGAACTTGTCCACCGAACGGCCGCTCGCCATCCCAAAAAAATCGACCTCCTTGACATACCTTTCCGACGGAACGTTCAGCGTATAGGCTTTCCGCTCAAGGATGCAGTCGTAGGTGTAGGTCGCTTTGCGAAGTGAGATGGTCACACAGCACGGTTTTGAGCAGCAAATGCCTCCCCAGGCAATGGTCATGACATTCGGTTTGCCATCCCTGTCGTAAGAGCCGACACACCAGACCGGCGTCGGATAGATCAATGTTTTGGACCCAAATGACTTCTTCATCACTCATCCTCCCACAGCAAAGACCGATTCATCCCCGAACGTTATGGCGATCCAGATCTCAAATCCCATTTGCAGGCTCTATTGGAGAAAGAGTCTCGCATGGTGGAGGCAATAAATCAACGCTCAGAAATGGCCAGATCATCCTCTATGGGGAGGAAGGACGGAGAGCCGAGTGGATTTGGTATGAGTTTCGAATAACGGGTCTATGACCTGTGGCGCGGCCCGTCATAACCCCTCCGGCCCTGGGAGCTTGTCGGGTGGAGCAATCGTCCAGCGGGACCGCCGGACTGGTGGACGAACGAGAGAAGCTCGGAAAGCTGTTTACAATCCGTGTGTCTGGAGTTTCACGATGGTAACTCGTTTCCAAGAGGAGTTGACCCGTGGGCCACAGGCGATGCCATGGAGCAAGAGGAGAGGAGCAATGAAAAGCATGACCGACATTAAGCTGGATCGCTTCTTCACCGATACGAGAATACGTATTTGCTACGCCACGCGTTGTCGGTTCAACGTTCAAGCCAACTGCAATCTGAAGAGTGTCAGTGTGGATGCCAACGGAGCATGCCAAAACATCGAGCCCAAAGAAAGACTCACGGCGGACGAGGAGCAGCCGATTCTGAGCATTTGATTTCCCTTTGCTTCCTTCATCTCCATTACTAAATTCCATATCGTACCATCGTGATGCCGGCTCAGGGCGTCCATTGGGGCTCGCCCGGTTTGGATCGCATCAGGAAAGCCCTAGCCGCGACTGATTCGCTGTCTTGCGCCAGCCGCTCCGAGGGGTGTATCGTTGGCAACTCAGGGGGGAAGTACAATTCATGGCTCTCAAGATCCTCGTCGTGGATGATGAAATCGATTTTCTGGATAGCGTGGAACGGGCTCTCACCATGGCCGGATACACAGACGTCCACCTCGAAGCCGACTCACGGCAGGCGGC
>CALBZH010000073.1 GCA_937889795.1 uncultured Syntrophobacteraceae bacterium
CTTTCCATCCTCGAAGAGCTTCGATTCAAGGTGATGGTCAAGGGGGATCTCGTCGTTGGAAAGCTTAAAATCGCCTCCCGCGACGAAGTCGCAAAAGCCCTTATCACCCTCGGACAGCTGACGGGGTTCACGCGCCAGCTCGATCTGTCCATGACATCCGAAGAGAAAATCGAGCAATTCATCACGCTATTCAAACAAAGCGCTGGCGAAGGTCGGACCTCCTGCCAGGAAATGGAGGCCGCGGATGGTTAACGTGCTGCGGACCCTTTATGACCGCTGGCGGGAGAGACGACGGGAGCGTGCGATCGAGGTCCTAGACGAGCTGAAGGCGCGCTACCACACGTTCCGGATTTTGCTCACGCACAACGAGCTCGCCCTGGATCTGCTCCGGTCCGTGGACCAGATGCTGCTGTCGCCCCTTGCATCCCGGGAGGCTCTCTCCGACGAAACGGAAGAGCTTCTCGATGTGACCTATGAGCTCATCGACGGTTTGAATCGCCTCGCTGCAAACGGATACGGCTCCCTTTACGATCGGCACGATCACCTGGCGGCCTCGATCCGCAAGGCACTGGCCTCCATGCTGGCACATCCATCCCACGCTCCGCGCTGCATCGCGCTGAGTCACGTGAACGGCGAGTATCGGGGGCTGGTCGGCGGCAAGGCGGCAACCCTGGGGATCTTGAAACGAGCTGGATTTCCGGTCCCGGACGGTTTCGCGGTGACCGTGGACGCGTGCAAGGAGCTGCTTACGGAAAATGGCCTGGACACAACTATTCGCCGACGATTGCAGCGATTCGAGAACGCTACTGCAGGAAGCGAGGCATTCGAGGCAGAGGCGGAAGAAGTCCGAGACCGGATTCTGGAAGCCAGTCTGCCCGCCGGATTGGAAGCGGACCTTCGGGCGAGCTTTGAGCGTTCAAACAATGCCGGGGGCCACGCGTTTTCCGTCCGCAGCAGCGCCCTGGTTGAAGATCGGCCCGAGCACTCCTTTGCGGGACAGTTCAAGAGCGTGCTCAACGTCACCACGTTCGACGCGCTGGTTACGGCGCTCAAAGAAGTCATCGCGAGCAACTACAGCGCCCGGGCCATCGCGTATCGACTCCACGCCGGGCTCTCTCCGGCGAGCCATGACATGGCCGTCCTGTGCCAGGTGCTGGTGCCGGCGCACGCGGCGGGGGGGCTGTTCACCGTCGATCCTACGGCTCCGGAAAATGGCCGGATGCTCATGAACGCGGTCCCGGGCCTGGGGATCCTGGCCGTGAACGGCAGTGCGCCCACCGACCTCTATCGTCCCATGCGCGACTTCCCGGATTGGAAGCCGATGCTCGAATGGGCCCAGATCGCAGAAAAGACTCACCGTGCGGTTGCGCTCAAAGATGGCGGCCTAAGGGAGCAGTCCATCCCAGACGCGGAGCGCAAGGCCCCCGTGCTGACGCAGGAGCAGGCCGTCCATCTCGTTCGCTACGGCCGGATGATCGAAAGCCTCATCGGAAAGCCCCAAGACATCGAGTGGGCCCTCAACGACGCCGGCGAGATCTTTATTCTCCAGTCGCGGGATATCCGTCTCGCGACAAAAGCCCGGGAAGCGTTGAGTGCCGCACGAGGGAAGCCCGTTCTCAAGGGCGGGGTCACGGCATCCCCCGGCCGTTGCGTTGGGCGAGTGACTATCGTGCACTCGAAGCAGGACATCGATTCCTGGCGCAAGGAGCGGCGTACGCCGAGCATCCTGGTGCTCCATCAGAGTCTCGTGGATGCCGCCGGTTGGCTCCCTGAATTCGAAGGCGTCGTCGTGGACCTTGGAAACCCGGCCGATCATCTCTCCTGCGTGGCCCGCGAGATCTGCCGCCCGATGCTTACGGGAGCCGGCAGGGCCACGGAGATGCTCCAAGACGGTGAGTGGGTCATTCTGGATGCGGACTCGGCCGTTATTTGCCAAGCGCCGGAGGAAGTTTGGTCCGAAGCGGCAGCCCTGCACAGGAGCAGGGAGACGGCCGAGAGTCATCGTCAGGCGCAAGCTCAAGTCATCACTCCGGAGGCGGCGCGGATCCGTGAGCTCATCGAACCGCTGAACCTGACGGATGCCTACGGTCCAACCTTTTCCATCCACGAATGCCGCTCCTTGCACGACATCATCCGCTACACCCACGAGATGGCCGTGCTGGCCATGTTTCGGGTGGGAGACGCCGTCCTGGAAGAATCGGATGTTCTGACGCACCGGTTGGAAGACGGATTGCCCTTCCATTTTCTGGTGATCGATCTGGGGGGCGGCATTGTCCCCGGCAAGGATCGCTTCAAGATTCACCTCGAAGACGTGCTTTCGGCCCCTCTGTTGGCTCTCTGCAAGGGGATCGCCACCCCGGGGCTCCGATGGGGCCAGCCGCCTCCGGGAGCCGCCCTCTCCGGACTCCTGTCGAGAGCCATGCTCGATGCGAGGAGCGCGCGGGAGGTGGGCAGTCCGAACTACGCGCTCATCACACGAGACTACCTGAATCTCAATGCGCGCGTCGACTATCACTTCACCATGGTCGATGCCGTTTGCAGCGCGAATCCTCGAGAAAACTACATTCGATTCCGGTTCAAAGGAGGAGGGACGACAGCCGTCCAAAGAGAGCGCCGCGCCCGGTTCGTGAGCGAGGTCCTGGGCGAGCATCACTTCTTCACCGACCAGCAGGGGGACCTGGTCAATGCGACCCTGTCCGAGACCGGTCGGGAAGAAACCGCCGAAAGGCTCGTGATGATCGGGCGGCTCCTCGGATTCAGCCGCCTGCTCGACGCCACCATGAGCGACGACGCGGCTCCGCGCAAGGTCGCTCAAGCCTTCTTGGCAGGAGACTATGCGCTGAAGAGCTTCGGTCACAACCCGGCGTGAGCCTGCTGTTCGCATCGAGCACCCCAGCTCCGAGCGGTTGCAGGGAGGGGCAAGCCGTCGCATGCAATTCGAGACCGTTGGTTTCAGGTTTCAGT
>CALBZH010000074.1 GCA_937889795.1 uncultured Syntrophobacteraceae bacterium
TTTCTCCGAGTCGAGATGGCCTTCCTGCCCGACGTCCATGTGAAGTGCCCGTCCTGCCAGGGAGACCGCTACAACCCTTCCCTGCAATCCATCCGGTTCAAGGGAGCTTCTGTCGCTCAGATCCTCAAGATGACCGTTTCTCAAGCCCTTGCACATTTTGAAAACATCGCCGCCATACGGAAGAAGCTCGAGATTCTCCAGGAAGTTGGCTTGGGATATCTTAAGCTTGGCCAGCCCGCACCCACTCTTTCCGGCGGCGAATCCCAACGGCTCCGTCTGGCTGCCGAGCTGTCCCAGCAGGCTTCAGGTCACACCGTCTTCGTGCTAGACGAGCCGACCACAGGTCTCCACTTTGAAGATATCCGTCGTCTTCTGCAAATCCTTCATCGACTCGTCGACCAAGGCAATACGGTCATCCTGATCGAGCATAACCTCGATGTCATCAACGCATCTGACTATGTGATCGACTTGGGACCGGGTGGGGGGATCGACGGAGGCCGCCTCGTCGCTCAAGGCACCCCGGAGGAGGTCAGCAGGGTGGAGATCTCCAGTACCGGCAAATGGTTGAAAGCGCTCTTGGAGGGCGGTACAGGCAGGTCTTTCGATCAGGTCCCGAAGGACAAGTGATAGGCAATGGCATCCAGCTTGATGGTGAAGTCCACGTTTTCGACGTGACAGCAGTCCGGCACCTGAATCTGGATGGGAGCGAAATTGAGGATGCCGTTGATTCCGGCAAGCACGAGCTGATTGGCAACGCTCTGAGCCGAGCTCGCCGGGGTCGCGATGATACCGACGTGCACGTCCCGCTCCTTGACGATCTCCTCCAGCTCGTCCACGTGATTGATGATCAGCCCGTTTGGCAGCCGCTTCCCGACCTTTTGGGTATCGGCGTCAAAAGCGGCACTGAAAATATACCCATGTTTGATGAAGTTTCCATGCCGGATCGATGCCGACCCGAGGTTTCCCAAGCCGATCATTGCGAGGTTCCAGGGACGGTTCAGGCCGAGAATCTCCTTGATCTGGTTGACCAGGTCGCTGACGCGATAACCCACTCCCCGCACCCCGAACTCCCCGAAGTAGGCCAAGTCCTTCCGAATTTGAGCGGGATTCACACCACACTGCTTGGCAAGCCGCTCCGAAGAGATGACATCAACCTCTTCCTCCAAGAGCTCTTGAAGGGTGCGCATATAGATTGAGAGGCGGTTGATGGTGGCCATCGGGATCTTCGCGAACTTCATGTTTCATCCTTGGAAGGGTCTAAAGCCGGTTACATGCCGGAACGTCACTGTGCACAATGGGCGCCATCCACTGAGATGAAGTTATCTATGTGACATTATTCACATTATTATTTAAATAAAAAGGCCTGGCTTCCCTTGAGTCACTGTGACCAAGAACTCGGGACAGGCCGCCCTCGTCGGCCGGCCTGTCCCCCTTGCTCCACGACTTCAGGAAATTACTTCGCCAGACCCGTGAAAGCCTGCATCGCTTTGGAAACGGGGTTCGCGTAGATCAAGATCAGCGAGATAACCAGAGCATAAATCGACAGAGACTCGATCATGGCGAGACCGATCAGCATGGTAACGGTAACCTTACCGGATGCATCGGGGTTGCGGGCAATACCTTCGACGGCGCCCTTAACAGCCATGCCCTGGCCGATACCGCAACCGAAAGCGGCGATGGCGATGGCGAAGCCTGCGGCGACTGCCGAGTAAACAAAGAAACGAAGGCCTTCAGCCTTGTCACCGGCGCCTGCGTCAGCGGCCATGGCAACCGTCGTAAGTCCGAGAACCAGCAACGTCGTCAGCAACCCAACTTTCTTCGACATGGAACTTACCTCCTTGTGGTGAGAGAATGATTTGGAATGTTTTGAACCCAGATATATACACACGGCCCGATTCCCCAACCGATACCGCCTAGTGGGCATGCTCCATGGCACCCGCGAAGTACATCATGGAAAGCAGACAGAAAATGAAGGCCTGAATGAAGCCCGTAAAGAGTCCCAGGAACATCATGGGCAGCGGCGCCAGATACAGGCCGGCCAGGAAGAACAGAATCCCCAGAACCAGCTCCTCGCCAAACACGTTTCCAAAAAGACGAATGGAGAGGCTGAGCACACGCGCACCGTGTCCAATGAGCTCGATGGGCATGATCAGCGGCGTCAGCCACCAGACAGGCCCCATGAAATGCTTGATGTAAGCAGCGCCGTGGAATTTGACCCCGAGGACATGGGTAAAAATGACCACGATGAGAGCGCAGGCGGCCGTCGTGTTGATATTGGCCGTGGGAGCGAAAAACCCTGGGATCATGCCAAGGTAGTTGCTGCAGAGAATGAAGAAGCCGAGGGAAGCGATGAG
>CALBZH010000075.1 GCA_937889795.1 uncultured Syntrophobacteraceae bacterium
GATCATCGACATGCGGTCCGCCCTGATGACCAGAGACCTCTCCGGCACTAGCCATTCGATCCGACGGAGGTTCAACCTCGCCGAGAACTCCTCCCGAATCATCCCAAGAAGCTCTGTCATGTCTACCGGCTCAAACGAGAGACGGGCCTCCTTCGTGGCAATGAACAGGTTGACCTGGTCTACCAGGGCCGCTATGTGCTCCGAGGCCTTCAGGATTTGATCGCAGTAGCTCCTGCCCCGCTCATCCAGATCCGCTCTGCAGGTCCTGCTGAGCCGCTTGGCCAGCCCATAGACGCCAATCGTCGGACTCTTGAGGTCATGCGCGACGGAGTACGCGAACAGTTTGAGCTTCCGGGCACTTTCCTTCAACGCCTCTTCAGCTTTCTTCCGGTCCGAAATATCACGGTTGCTGCCCCGACGCCCGAGGAAGCATCCCTGAGCGTCGAAGACGCTTTGGCAGACGTGCCCAACCCAGCGTATCGTCCCGTCCCGGTGCAGGATACGAAACTCGAGCTCCCTCGCCGCGCAGGACTTCTGGTCCTGACTGCCATGGAATTCAAACTGCGCAAGGTCATCCGGATGCACAATCCGCATCAGCAGGCCGGGATCCGACTCGAAATCGCCGGCCGCATAGCCGGTAATGCGCTGACACGACGGCGATGAATAAAGAAGCTGCCCCTCGGGACTAACCCAATACTCCCAGTCGTACGTGTTATCGGCGACGATCCGATACTTGGCCTCCGTGGTGCGCAGCATCGCCTCCATCTGCTTGCTTTTCGTGATGTCCTCGTACGTGCCCAAAATCCCTTTGATTCTGCCTTCCGCGTCCAGAAGGGGAACCTTGTTCGTCCGCAGCCAAATCATCCCACCGTCCGGCATGGTCTGTGGCTCTTCGTAACCCAGCTTTGGATTCCCGGTCTCCATGACGAGGCGATCGTCCGATCGGTAGAGCTCGGCCTGCTCCGCCCAGCCCATTTCGAAGTCGTTTTTCCCGATGATCTCCTCAGCTGCTTGCAACCCCGCATCCAGAGCAAATGGGCGATTGCAGCCGAGGTAGCGGGATTCGCGGTCTTTCCAGAAGACCCGGGCGGGGATGGTATCCAGGACGGACTGAAGCATCCGCTGCGATTCCAGCAAAGCCAGCTCGGCCTTCTTCCGTTCCACGACCTCCTCGGTGAGCCGTTCATTCATGCTCGCCAGAGCGGCCGTCCGCTCCCCAACCAGCTCATCCACCCGAATCCGATACTGAGCCAGCCCCTCTTCAGCCCGTTTGCGCCCCGCCGCGGCTTCCGCATATGCCCCTTCCAGCCATGCGATGCGACGCCGCATCTCAGCCACTTCCTCGAGGAGCTGCTGTTTGGTTTTCCGTCTGTCCGGCATGTCGGGTCTCCCAGTTGAACCCATCCCCCAAAAGGGGTCAGATGATCTCCGCCGCCGAATCGGGGATCCAGCATCGTCGCCCGTTTGCGAGCTCGATTTGAAGCCACCCTTTCCGCTGCTCAATCAACGTGAATTCGACGCCTGCGTGCAACGGTTCCCTGAAGGTCGGCTCGAAGGCCACGCCATCCCCTTTCCTTCCGACGACCTCCTTCTCCAGGATCACGCCGCCTTGGATGCTGGACTGCTCGTAGGCTTCCACCCCCAGGGAGCCCATGAGGGAGACACAGATGACGGCCCAGCCGATGGCGGTCGATCGGAGCCAAGGTTTCCTCTTCAAGAGATAGAGGGAGGCAAAGAGCCAGAGCATTCCGGAAGCAAGGGCGAAGAGCCATGCACGAGCAGACCCGCCAAGGTCATAGTGCCAGAAGAAGAGCGTGCGGAGAACTTGAGTCTGGGGCATCGGCTCGATTTTGTCAATGCGCCGACTCCTCGCATAGCTCAGGTTCTGCTGCAGGTTAACATCGTTCGGGATGAACCGCTCGGCCCTTCGGTAGCTCAGGATCGCCTTTCCAATATCCCCAAGCCGGAAGTAGATATTACCGAGATTGTAGAAGAGCTTCCCGTTTTCAATCCCACCCTCTCGGTGGACGGCTTCATAGTAGAGTGCCGCCTTCTCCAACAAGGCCCTCGCCTTGTCGGGGGCCGTCCGGAGCAGCTCGTTCGCCTGCCTGGCCGACGCCTCAGCCTCCCGAAAACGGCTCCAGACATCCGCGCCATCCGTCGCCTCCAGCTGCATGGCCGGAAGAGCCACGGCAAGCACCGTGCATAGCGCCAGGGCCACCCCCTTCATGATTGTCCCGATCAGTCTATTCATCGAATCACACGATCCAGAGCCGCGACCACGTCGAGGGCTTCCTTGACCAGCTCATCCCACGGCCTGCTCAGGCTCGCCCCACCGTACGTCGCCTGCTCGCATGCCTCGAACAGATCCCGAACGCGCCCCAAGAGCGCAGGGTCGATTCCAAGATCCCTGAGCTTTGCTTCGATGTCGAGGTGGGTCAGAGCGGTCCCATTGCTCCTCAGCTTGTCCCCGAAGTAGCTCCTCATGGCGTCCAGAAGGTGCGAGAACCGATTCTCAGCGGCCGACCTTTCCTCCCCGATCGCATCAAGCAGCTTCTTGAAGCGCGCCAAGGCCTTCCGGGACTTGATCTTGTCCGAATCAGTCCTCTGCCGTTCGCGGACCTTCGCCGTCACCAGTAATGCCACGAACCCGAGGAATGGAAGGATAACCGAGGCGAGCCACGCAGGCGAGCGGACGATGGTCGCGATCCTGTAAACGCGGCGGTCCAGGACCTCCGGCCCCTCGTAGTTGTGCGCGATTCCCTGCGACCAAGTCTCGAGCTCGTTCTTCCGACCCGGACTCTCCCCGGCCTTCCCTTCCACGTCGGCGGAGGTGAGGACCCGTGTCGGCTTCACGTTGAGCGCTATCGGTTTCGTGCGGGCAACCTCGTAGCGTCCCGTGTCCGCATCGAAATAGGGGAACGCCAACGATGGAATCACCTTGACGTCTTCACTCTTTGGCCTGAGGGTCTGCGTGAACAGCTTGGCATCCCCACGGACGACCCCCGAAGCCATCTCTTCCGGAATTTTGAACTCGCTCTCCAGCTCGGCCAGCTTGGAGAGTGGAGGGAGCTCCACGTTATCCAGATAGGCAGGACCGCGCACCGAGAGCTCGAGCGTTATGGGATCGCCGACACTCGCCTCCGTAGGGTTGGCCGCGGCTTCCACCTGAAAACGGCCGACCCAGCCGGAGAAGCCGGGCGGTTTCCCTTCCTCGGGGAGAGCACGAGCCGTCAGGGTGACCGGGGCCGCGCGGCTCACGAAGGTCTTGTAAACGCCCTTCTTTCCCATGGTGAAGAAATCATCGTCGAAAAAGGAGTCAAAAGGATTGCGCCCCTGCTGGCGACGAGCATAACCGACCAGGGCCTTGGTTGAAACAGTCGCCTCGGGTGTCTCAAAGCTTCCGGGTCTTTTGGCGAAAAGCACTTTGCTGAAAGAAAGCGTCGTATACTGCCTCCCCCGGTAAGTCCCGCTTCCCTTCTCAGCCAGTAATCTTCCACTTCCCATTGGGATCTGGAAGTATTGCTTCCTGGGATCCTGATCCATTTTGGGATCGACAACGACAAACGTTTCATCTTGAAGGATGGGAACGTTAAAGGCAACGCTTTCCACGTCTCTCCCGAGATACCAGACGACCGTCAGCAGGACGGGCTCCCCGAGATAGAAGCTCGTTTTGGAGTATCTGAGCTCCAAATGGAAATCGTCGGTCGCCTCGGGCTCGGTCACCCGGACGGGCACGACCTGCGTGTGGAGAATCTTCGACTTGGCGGCATCGAGGGGAACGGCAATGGACGGGATCGTGAATTCCCCGGTCTTTTTGGGAGTGAGCCGATAGGAATAGACATATCCGAACGTCTCAACCTTGCTCACGTTGCCATTGACGATCGTGACGGAGGAGCTGTTGTTGCTCTGGCCGCCCAGATAGTCCACGGTGAAATCCGTAATCCCGCTCATGTCCGGCGGTTCCGTGCCCGGCGCGACGTCGCCGCCTTCCAAGCGGACTTGCAGCACAAAAGGCTCTCCCACGGACACAGCATTCGTTTCCAGAATCGCTCGGGCAGAGACGCCACCCTCGGATGCCGCCCACACAGCAGCGCAAGCCGTGGGCGAAGCTCCCCCGACGCAGCCCAAGCCCCAGGCGAGCGCGAGCATGATTGCGACAACCCGTGTGACTTGCTTCAAAGCCAACATATCCCCTTTTCCCGGCTCACCGGTTTGCACGGTTGACGCGCGAACCGCCCATAATCACCAGTCTTTTTCGACAGGTTTAACCCCACCTTGCTGAGCACGATGGAGCTGGAGCCGATTGTCCTTTTCTTCACGCAGGATGCTCTCGGGCGATTCGCTGAAAAGCGCACCCCTCTTCTGATCGTCGGTCTCTTCTCCTTGCTGCTTCCCCTCAGCACGGGAGTCTTCCTCTCCTGCCCCCTGCTGTCGAGCCGTCCCCTCACGGTTGTCTTTTCCATCAGTTGAATCATCGCCGGACGCACCTTGCTTCTGCGCGGTCTCCCCCGATGCTTCCTCTCCCCCCTGGTTGCCAGCCTTCGGCTTCGACTGGTCGCTCCCGGCACTCCCGGGGCTCTTCGCCGCCTCAAGGGCCTCCTTGAGCCTCTCAGCCGCCTCTTCCTGGTCTTTCCGCGCCTCCCCCAAGTCGCTTTTCATCAGCTTATCCGACGCCGACTGCTGCGCTTCCTGGGCTTTCGCCAAATGATCCTGCACGGCTTGCGCGGACTCGTCA
This sequence comes from uncultured Syntrophobacteraceae bacterium, assembly GCA_937889795.1. Lineage (GTDB taxonomy): Bacteria > Desulfobacterota > Syntrophobacteria > Syntrophobacterales > Syntrophobacteraceae > CALBZH01. The sequence continues at coordinate 4,739 of CALBZH010000075.1, forward strand.
GTCTGCTGTGGCGACGGCTGCGCCGGCTGACTTGCCGCGGCGTTCTTCAGCTCTTCCGCGAGCGCAGCCGTTTTTTCTCGTGTCGCTTTCTGCTCCGAAGCAAGCTTC
>CALBZH010000076.1 GCA_937889795.1 uncultured Syntrophobacteraceae bacterium
GAGATATCCACTCGTGACTGGAGTTCAGACGTGTGCTCTTCCGATCTCCTTCGAATCGCCAGCGAGCGGGCTCGCTTCGGAGAGACGTTCGTATCGTTGGGGATCATTCCCGGAGACGGCGGCGCCTACTTTCTCCCCCGGGTCGTCGGCTTCTCCAAGGCCCTGGAGCTGGCGTTCACCTGTCGGGTGATCGATGCCGAGGAAGCGCTACGCATCGGGCTGGTGAGCGAGGTGGTGCCCACTGATCGTCTCCTTGACCGAGCCCTGGAATTGGCGCGGGAGATCGCCAGACACCCCGCGCGCACGCTCCGAATCGCCAAACGCCTCTTTTACGCGTCCCGCGCAATGAGTCTTGACGCCGTCCTGGACATGTCCGCCGCCTACCAAGCCCTGTGCCACCAAACACCCGAGCACGCACAGGCCCTGGAGACGTTTCTGGCCCAGCAGCGAGAGAAGAGTCAGAGGAAGAGATGAGCATCCGATCCGGACGGGATGAGCCCCCAGGCCGCCTTGATCTTAACGAATCGTCACAACGGCACACGGCGCATGCAGAATCGTGTACTGCACGGTTGAGCCGAACAGGAGCTTGCCAACCTTGGACTTTTTGCGAATTCCGAGGATGATCTCGTCCGCGGCGACCTCGTCGGCAAATTGGACGAGATCTTCCCCTGGAGTCAGTCCTCGAATCAGAAGATGGGCTTCATGAGGAATCTTCTCATGTTCCAGGATGCGCTCAACGTGCTCCAGACCCTGCCGCGCCTCCTCAATGGTCTCAGACGACGTTTCGTTTCCCCCCACCAGGGAGCTGACCACAACGAGGCGCGCGCTCAGAAGCCTGCATCGCTTCACGGCAAAGTCCAGCACACGCTCACTGGCGCTTGAGCCGTCATAGGCCAAGATCAGCTTCATGCTCCACCCTTCAATGCCTCAGCGTGCTGGACGCCTGGTCGCAAAAAGGTAAATCCCTTATTTCAGCGTTTCGAAGTGAGCCTTGTCGACCCCGTCGAGCAGCAGCAGCGCATTGACGCGAACGGCAAGCAACCTGGCGTCCGGACTGTTGACCAGCGGGGCCGTGTGGGGATGGACGGCGGCAATGCGCTCCAGGAGCTCTCTTCTCACACCCTCGTCGGCTACGGTCGAGCATTCCCCGAGAACCGTCAAGGCCTGCACCGCGCCACGATCGGATGGCACATGAAGGGCCCGGGTATCGACCAGGAGGCTGACGTGCGGGTTGCGGACGATATTGATGTATTTCCGCGAGCTCCCGAGCGTCACGAGATAGACGGTGCGCCCCGAGGCATCCGTCACATAGGCCATGAGCGAGCAATAGGGCTTGTCTTCATCGCACGTTGCAAGAACACACATCGTCTGCTCTTTGAGGAGCGTCAGCATGCGATCGATCATGTCCAAAGCCTTTTCCCCCAACAGCTAATCGCGTTCTTGTCGTTCCAGCTGACGTTGCGTGGTCATGAGCCGAACCAGATCCGTCACCTCTTCGGAGACGTACTCGAGCACCTCGTCCACGGCCACGATGCCTTCGAGTCCCCCCTTCTGGTTGACGACAGGAATCCTCCGTATGCCGCGCGCGCACATGCGCTTCAAGACGCTGTGAAGCGACTCGTCTTCCCGGGCGGTCAGAAGCTCAAAGCTCATCACGTCGCCCACAGCCAGGGCTCCCAGCCGATCCGGGTCCCGGGCCACAATCGACACCACGATGTCGCGATCCGTCAGGATCCCCACGGGAATGCGCTCGACCCCTTGGTCCTCCACGACCACGACGTTCCCCACGTGGTACTCACGCATGCGCTTCGCAGCCTCGACGACGGAGTCCGCCTTGCGCACGATCGCCACTTCACGGACGCAAATCTCACCGACGGTCATTGGATTCCTCCTATTCTCAGGGATCATGAACCGCGTAGAGCCTCCCGCAGCTTTCCTCAAGGCTCAGTCGTCACGGATTGCTCTCTGAATTCTTCCACCGCTCGCTTGAGAGCCGAGCTGTGAACGTCCGCGGCAAAATGCACCGGGCTCTTGCCATACATGGGATCCCAGCCGGCCGGATCCGCCCCGCAGAAAAACTGTGTCTCCAGGCCGATCCGAATCACGGCCTCCTCGGCGGGCAGCCCGATGATTCGAATAGCCGCTTCCCAGGAGGCTCCACACGGGGCTCCTCGAACGACCGTCACGCGGACCACCTTGCCTTCCTTGAGCTCCACCTCAAATTCGGGCGCGCCGAACTGCTCGCCATAGCAACCCAAGGCAGCCTGCCTGGGGAGACCACATCAGGTTGGCGGTGCGAAAACACCTCGTCCTCGCCATTTCTTTCCTGATGCAACAACGGGCACCCCGAGGCGCTCGCACAGGCGGGCCAGGTCCTGCGAGAGGTCTGGATGCCGAAGAAAGTCGAGAACCAAGTCCGTCTCGAGCGCTTCCGGCAGAAGCTCGCTGGCGTCATCCAGGAGAGGCGGAAGCGGCTCGTCGATGGAGTGCGTTTCCAGGACGAAGCAGCGGCCTCCGTATTCTCGGATTCCTTTGATCTTTGCCTCTCCTGACCCTTGCTGCTGGAACACTAGAATTCGCTGAACAGTCGAGCGTTCCTTCCCTTCACAGCCGCAGCCCACGTCGGAGGGCTCTGTGCCAGAAACCGTCATGCTGATTCCTTGTATCGTGAAGCCTTTCCCGGCGATGCTCCGCCGAGTACGGCCGATGCTCATCATCAATACAGCCGGTAGCGCTCCCGCAGCCGCTCCGAAAGAGCCTGGATCGCCGCAAATGCCTTTTCGACCGTTACCTCGCCATCAGGGTTAACCAAGCAGCAGGTGGCCGGCGAGAGCATGCTGCGTGAGAGCAGGTAACCCTTGTCGATGCCGCTTCGGTCCAGTGCCGTCCAGAGCTCTTCGAGACGCCCGTCGATGGAGTCGATGCTTTCATTCGCAAACGGCTCGAAATTGGTGGGAACGATTCCCCAGATGAGGATGCCTCCGCGGTCGAGGAACCTGCGGATCGACCGCACATAGGAAACGAACCGTTCACCGTTGCTGTACATGTCGAGCGAGAGGACATCCAGGTCCAGGCCCAGCAGGAAATCCCAGTCGGGATTGCCGCACAGATGGACGCCGCGAGGGCGATCGATCAGCGAGAAAAACATCTCCATGTCGGCCTTCGCCACGACATCCCCGTAACCGGAGAGGCCGCTGAAGATGAACTGAAGGCCCGGCTCGTCCACGAACATGAATGCGTTGGGGTTGAGCTCCTTCAAACGGGCCAACTGGACGCTCACCCGACGCGCCATGAATTCCAGCATGAACGGGCGCACCTCGTCGTTGAAGATGAGCGGCCGGTCATCCTGGTCATGCACGTTCAACCCAAAACTGACGGGACCCTCCAACTGGCCCCGGATTGCGGGTCGATCCGCGAGCCCGGCTTCGCGCAGAAACCGGTGGTAAACAACGGAATAGGTCGTGCTGATGTCGAAAAACGCCGCATCATCGAAGCGGCTCAGGGCCTGCTCAAGCTCCTCGGCGAATTTATCCATGGAGAAGCGGAGGGTGCGATTCTCCATATCGAGGACAATCCCCGGGAAATTCTCGGAGGCCTGAACATACATATCCTCGTAATAGCTGACGAGGGGAAGCTGAGGCCAAAACGGGACATCCAGCGACAGAGCGATCTCCAGCGCGCGATCCACATCCCGATGCGGCATGACGGCCATGGCCGTCGTTTGAAGGTTCCCCGGAACACCCATTCCCTTCCTCCTCAAAGCTGAGCCTGCACCTATCATCAAGGAATCGGTTTCAACTGTCTGCGTGGGGTTTCATATAGACTAACACACTCAAGCGCCGAGCACCACCTCCGGCCAGCAACGGCAACGTGAGCTGCTGCTGAACGCCTTGCGCGTGCCCTTCATCCCGAACGCCATACCGCCGCCCTCGCGTGTCGCTCTGCGCCGGAATCAGGCGGACAACCCCGGAAAGCAAGGGACTGGAATGGAGGCCATTGCCCGCTCACTTCGTCTTGGATTCAAGCATGCCGTATTTTTTCATCCGCTTCCACAACGCAACTCGGCTGACACCCAGCATTCGGGCGGCCTCCATACGGCTCCCCCCAGAGGCTTCCAAGGCCCGCTTCAGCTCCACAAGCCTGTCATCCACCCCCCGCTCGGGCGCCGAAGCCAGGCCGGGCGAAGAAGCGGGATTCCGCCCGAACTCTCCAGTCGTGGACGGCAATGGTATTCTTCCCTCAAAATGCTCGGGTCGGATCAGCTTCTCGTGGCAAACCACGAACCCGTATTCAATGAGGTTGCGAAGCTCGCGAACGTTTCCTGGCCATTCATGGCTCATCAGGAGGTTGACGGCATCGGTTGTCAGCCCCACGATGGGCTTCCCGCTGCGCTTGGCGATGCGCTCGACAAAATTCTGCGCCAGCAAAGGGATATCTTCCTTGCGCTGCCTCAAGGGAGGAACGAATACGGGCACGACGTTGATTCGATAGAACAGGTCGGCGCGGAAGATCCCCCGGTCCACCAAGTCCTCTAAATTCCTATGGGTCGCCGTGATGATACGGGCATCCACTGGAATCGGCCGGTGATCCCCTACCCGCTCGATCTCGCGCGATTCCAGGGCGCGCAGGAGCTTGACCTGAATGACCGACGAAATATCCCCAATCTCATCGAGGAAAATGCTTCCGCCGGAAGCCGCCTCGAACCGCCCGATCCGATCCTTTGCCGCCCCCGTGAAGGCCCCTTTGACATGGCCGAAAAGCTCGCTCTCCAGGAGATTCTCGTTGAGCGAGGCGCAGCTCACCTTGACAAAATTGCCTTTGGACCGAGGCCCAAGATCATGAATGGCTCGAGCCACGAGCTCCTTTCCGACGCCGGATTCACCATGAATCAAAACGGGAGCGTCCGAACGGGCGACATTTTCGACCAGCTTCAGGAGATGGCGCATGGGCTCGCTGTTTCCCACCATCATGCTGCCTCCGTCCTCCAAAAGCGTCAAGCGAAGCGAGGCAATCTCCTCTTCCTGCTTCACGAGCTCACTGATGTCGTTGAGGGTTTCAACGGCCCCCGTAACCGAGCCATCCTTGTCATGAAGCACCGTGGCGGACTTGTTCACGTGCACAATGCTCCCGTCACGGCGCGTGATCTGACAGCGCCGGTTCCTGACCGAGCCTGTTTCGAAGAGGGCACACCAGTTGGAGCTCACGTCCCCATGGAGGAGCTTGCACCCAGTGCAGTTGAGCACCGTGCACGGCTTGCCCACCAGCTCGCCGGAAGAATACCCCGTCATGGCCAGAAAAGCCGGGTTGACAGAGAGGATTTTCCCTTGTGTGTCAACAACGAGGAGGCCGTCCTGCATGGTGTCGACCACGATTTTGTAAACCGAGCAATCCATTCGGTTAACCTCCATTAACGTCAGGGTTACCAGTTAACGAAATGTTAACCAAATTCCATGGCACCCGAAAAGATATAAATTTAATTAATTAGTATATTCAATAGGATATTTGTATCACCAGAGAAATGGGCTTTGGCACTTGTGTTGCTCATATCGGTGTCGAAGCACTCATTCGGATAGGAGAGGAATGGGATATGGGATGCAATGCAACGCATGAAAAGAGGTGAAGTCCATGCAACGGTGCTGGGTTCAAATCGGATCGATTGTCCTCGTTCTCATGATCGCGTCGGGGGTGGGACTGGCGGCGGTACAGCAGACACCGAGCGAGCCACGCTGGGATTTCGGCAACCCGCATTCGCCGAACAACACGGCGGATCACTCGAAGTTCAAGGAGCTCCAACAGGAATTCAAGAGCGGACCCGAGGTGACGCGCGCGTGTCTGACCTGCCACACGGAGGCGGCGTCTCAGTTTCACAAAACGATTCACTGGACCTGGCTTGCTCCAGACGCCCCGCCTGAAGCCAAGATCGGAAAGGCCGGAAACGTCGTGAACAACTTCTGCATCAATCTGAGCTCCAATGAGCCCCGGTGTACGTCGTGCCATGCCGGTTACGGATGGAAAGACAAGCATTTTGATTTTGCCGCTCAGGACAAGGTCGATTGCCTGGCATGCCACGAACAGACGGGCACTTACGAGAAATTCCCCGCCGGCGCGGGCAATCCGGTGAGCGAGCCCAAGAAGATGGGCGAAAAGACGTTCAACCCGCCCGATTGGAGAAAGGTCGCGCAGTCGGTGGCCCTGCCAACCCGCCAGAATTGCGGGACCTGTCACTTTTTCGGAGGCGGCGGAGAGGGCGTCAAGCATGGAGACCTGGACTCCAGCATGTTCAATCCCGACAAGGAGCTTGACGTGCATATGGATGCCAAAGGTCTCAACTTCACGTGCACACGCTGCCACACCACCGAGCAGCATGCCATATCGGGCCGTTCCTACAAGCTCACCGAGCAGACCGATCGCCGGAGCCTCCTCGACAACGACAGCATTAAGCGGATCACCTGTTACGCGTGCCACTCCGAGCAACCGCATAAGCATGAGGCCAAGCTAAACGATCACACGGACAAGGTCGCCTGCCAGACCTGCCATATCCCCACATTCGCACGAAAAAACTCCACCAAGACGTCCTGGGACTGGTCGGTGGCGGGCAAGCGGGACGAATCCGGCAAGCCGATCGTCGACAAAAGGGATGGTCGCTCCGTCTATGACGGCATGAAGGGAGCGTTCATCTGGGAAAAGAACGTGGTGCCGACCTACCTGTGGTACAATGGCAGGCTCAGTTATCTGACGCTCCAAGATCGTATCGATCCCTCAAGTACCGTGAGAATCAATTCTCCGACCGCCACGCCGGACGATCCCAATGCGCGCATCTACCCCTTCAAGCTCCACCGGGGGAAACAACCTTACGACGCCAAGCGCAACACCTTTGTGGCGCCGCATCTGTTCGGAAACGACGATTCCGCGTACTGGAAAAACTACGACTGGGTTAAGGCGTCACAAGCAGGCATGGACTATGTGGGGCTTCCCTTCAGCGGCGAAGTCGGCTTCGTGAAGACCGAGTATCTTTTCCAAACCACCCACATGGTCGCCCCCAAGGACAAGGCGCTCTCGTGCGAGGAATGTCACAGCCGTAACGGACGGTTGAAAGATGTGGCGGGAGTCTACATGCCCGGCAGGGACACGAGTCTGCCGATTGACGTCATGGGCTGGGGCGGGGTGTTTGCGGCAACCCTGGGGATCATGGGACACGGTACGGCGCGCTATGTTCGGCGCAAGAGATAGAGAGGAGAGCTCGATGAAGACCTGTGAAATGGAGCGACTGTATCTTTACTCCCGGTTCGAGCGGTTCTGGCATTGGGCTCAGGCAGCACTGATCGTCTTTCTGGCGCTGACAGGCCTCGAAATCCACGGCACGTATCGCTTTTTCGGCTTCGAGCTGGCGACAAGGCTTCACAACTGGGCGGGAATCGGCTGGTTTCTGCTGTATGTGTTCATTGTTTTCTGGAACCTCACCACGGGAGAATGGAAGCACTACATCCCGACAACCAAAAAGCTTCTGGTCGTGGCGACCTATTACGTTTACGGCATCTTTCGCGGCGAGCCGCACCCGGTGCCCAAGAGTGAGCGCAACAAGCACAATCCCCTCCAGAGGCTGACCTACCTGGGCATTTCGATCGTCCTCATTCCCGTTCAGGTGTTGACGGGACTTCTCTACTACACTCACAACCATTGGCTCCAATGGGGAATCCGGTGGAAACTGGCAAGCGTGGCCACCATCCATTCCGCGGCGGCGTTCGGACTCCTCGTCTTCCTGATCGTTCATGTCTACATGACAACCACCGGCCACAGTGTCTGCGCACATCTGAAGGCCATGTGCACGGGTTGGGAGGAAGTACCCAAACCCGCTCACCCGGAAGTGCTCGACCGAGCCGCCTGATCGTCCAAGCCATCTGACTGGGACAGGTTCATGTGGCAGCACCCTTGCATGCGCCATGTCGGTGTGTTAGTTTCATGATTACCGGAAGGCCGACAGGCGGCCAGGCATACTCAATTGAAAGGAGATAGTCATCAATGGTCCACATCTCTGATAGTGCGGACAAGGTTCTGAACGAGTACTTCAAAGGGAAGGAAATATCGCCCATCCGGATATTCCTTCAGTCTGGTGGCTGAGGGGGCCCGTCTCTCGCAATGGTTCTGGATGAGCCAAAGGATTCGGATGATGTCTTCAAGATCAATGGATTCACGATGGTCATGGACAAAGACCTGCACACCATGACGAAAGATGTGACGGTTGACTATGTCAATTATGGCATCGGCTCGGGCTTCAAGGTTTCCTGCGAGGTTCCCATTCCAGGTGCCAGTGGTGGCTGTGGAACGTCATGCAAGTGTTAATGGCTTTGAGCACGGAGGCTCGGCAAGGCTCTAGAGGGTGACATTCGACGCACTTTTTGGGAGTCAAGGAGCCGACACGTCAAATGATAGCATTTTGGGTGCGTTAGCCAGAGCAAAAACGGGGATACTGATCCCCGTTTTTGCTGTCTGGTGAAGGATCATACCAGGAGCATTCCTTTGGTCATCACCCGGAGGAGATCGTCGCTGCAACCCATGTGCTCCCCGATGAATTCCATATCCCGGTTCTGCGCTTCGATCTTTCTTGCCATGACGGCACTTGTGATACTCGCTGTCTCCTATGGACACGCCGCAAGGCTGACCGAGGGTCAACCCGCTCCCGTTTTTTCCCTGGAAGACACGGAGGGACGCCCTCACGACCTTTCGAAAGCGCAGGGGCTCCTCCTGGTCCTCTATTTTTGTGATCTCGACTCCAAGCCAAATCTGGAAGGCCTTCTTCGACTCAACCGACTCTCTTCAGCGTACCCTCAAAGCCAGCTGCAGGTTTGGGCGGTCACGTTGTCCTCAAGGGAGCGGGCTCAGCACACCTGGTCCAGACTCAACCTCACCTTCCCCATCCTTCCCGACACCAGGGGAGTCAGCGAACTGTACGACGCACAAGTCATTCTGCCCATGCTTTATGTCGTTGACGGGAGCGGCACGATCATCGGGTCCCTCAGTGGGACGGGGAAGACGATCGAAGAGCAGCTGAAACGACTTGTGGAAGCCAGGATCGAATCGCCCCAGAAGCGCAGGGATCAGGATTTCGAGGACCTCAAGCGCAACGGAATCCAAGCCTATGACGAAAAGCGTCTCGAGCCGGCATCGCAGTACCTCACGAAGGCGCTCGCCATCAAGCACGACCGAGAATGTTACCTCTATCTTGCCCATGCCTGGATTGAGATGGAACAGGACGCCAAAGCGGAGCAAACCCTGGAGGCTGCCATCGAGGCTTATCCCAGGGAGGCTCGTTTCTTCGAGACGTATGTGGATTTATATCTGGCGCGCAAGGATCCCCAGCGTGCAAGAAAGACTCTTGAACGCGGTCTGAAGCAGTTTCCCGACGATCGCAATCTGCTAGCTTTGAAGGACGGCGTCGACAAGGCCATGCGGAGGGATAGTCAGCAGAGCCGAACGCTCCCCGTCTCACCCATCAAGAAGACCGTTGAGACACCGGAGCAGAAGGCGCGCAGCCTCTTTTTTCTTGCCAGGCAAGAGAATCAGAAGCTTACCTGGGATTCTTGTCTGGCCAAGAAGGCCCAGCAGCGGGCTCAAACCATGGTCCGCAAAGGGACCTTCGACCACAAGGACCCTGCCACTGGAAAAAACCCAGCCTGGGACCTCGTCAAGACCTGCCACAAGGCCGCTTTCGCCGGAGAGAATTTGTCCAAGGGGGACGCCCAGTCATCCAGATCCATCCACGCGGCGTTCATGGAAAGCAGCTCACACAGAAAAAACATCCTGGACACCCACTTCACCCTGATGGGGGTCGGCTGTTCTGAGAACATCTGTGTCGAGCTGTTTGCAGGCTTCTAAAGCGTGCCATGAGCCTCAAACGCGGGATGAGTCACACCGAGGGAGTCGCAGTGTCGGAAAACCACTTTCTTCCTTGACATAGGATGATGGGCTTGATACGAAACTTCAATTTTGTCGTTAGGTTGGCCACGCTTGGATCCTCAGAGGACTGAGACGAAAGACCTGGAGTGCCCACACGAGTGAGCAGATTGAGCCTGATCCTCAGCCGCGAGAGAGCCTTTGGGAGCTATCGCCCGAAGGCTTTTGATGTTTCTGTGCCGCGGCGAGCAACCGTCACACCTCCCTTGAAGGGGGCGGGACGCTCCTGCCAGACGGGTCGATCCGTTCGCATGGAGCTTACGGACGTTGGTGAGGGCTCGAGGGGGGTGGCTTCGCTACGGGACATCTGGAACAAAAGAAAGGACGACATGCGCATCATCGAGCACGCTTCCGAGATGCAGCAGCAAGCGGACAAGTGGCGCAGAGAAGGCAAGCGCATTGCCTTTGTACCCACCATGGGGTACCTGCACGCTGGGCATCTGACTCTCATGCAGGCAGCCCGGCAGTATGGCGATGTGGTCATCATGAGCATCTTCGTCAACCCTGCCCAGTTCGGACCCAATGAAGATTTCGCACGCTACCCGCGGGACATTGAGCGCGATGTACGGCTCGCCTCGGAAGTCGGCGTGGAGGCAGCCTTCATTCCGAGGGTCGAAGAGATCTATCCCAGCGGATTTCAGACCTATGTTGACGTGACGGACGTCACGACCCCTCTGTGCGGCCGGAGCCGCCCGGGGCACTTTCGCGGAGTGACGACGGTTGTTGCGAAGCTCTTCAATCTTGTTAAGCCGCACACGGCGGTTTTCGGACAGAAGGACTACCAGCAGCTGGTGACCATCAAACGGATGGTTACCGACCTGAACATGGATACGGAGATCGTTGGCCACCCCATCGTCCGTGAGACAGATGGCCTGGCCATGAGCAGCCGGAACAGTTACCTGGACGCTTCACAGCGACGGACGGCCCTCCGGCTGAGCCGATCGCTCGAAGCAGCCCAGCACCTGGTGGAGGAAGGAGAACAGCGAAGCGATATCATCCTGGAGAGGGTGAGGGAGACGCTTGAGGCGGGAGACGGTCTTCGGGTGGACTACGCCGAGCTTTGCCACCCCGAGACCCTGGAAAAGGCCCCGAAAGTCAACGGTCCGACGTTGCTCGCCCTGGCAGCCTACGTGGGCAGCACGCGGCTCATTGACAACCGGCTCCTGCTTCCCAAGACACTCTCGTAAAGACCTCAGCCATTCACTCACCTCCAGGAGGGCCCTCATGCAGCGCATCATGATGAAATCCAAGATTCACCGCGCCCGGATCACGGATTCCAATCTCGAATACGAAGGCAGTCTCTCGATCGATGAATTGCTCATGAAAGCAGCGGACATCCTGCCCTATGAGCAAATCAAGGTCTACAACGTCAACAATGGCGCTCGATTCGACACCTACGCCATCCCCGGGCCGCCCGCAAGCGGGGTCATCTGTCTTAACGGCGCCGCTGCCCGGATGGGGGCACGGGGCGACCTCATCATTATCGTGACGTACGCCCAATACGAAAACGCGGAAATTCAGGCACACGAGCCCAAGGTCGTGCTGGTTGACCCAAAGAACCGTAGGATCGACGCCAAGTAGAAGCGGATTCAAACGTACCAATCCAAAAGGAGGAGCCATCCACTATGTCCATGCACAACTTCCTGTTTACGTCGGAGTCCGTCACGGAGGGCCATCCGGACAAGGTTGCCGACCAGATCTCTGATGCCGTTCTCGACTCCATCATCAAGGAGGACAAAGCGGCGCGAGTTGCATGCGAAACGCTGGTCACCACCGGACTCGTGTTCGTGGCTGGAGAAATCACGACGTCGGCATGGGTCGACATCCCGGAGATCGTTCGCCAGACTGTGAAGGAGATCGGGTACAATGATTCCTCGATGGGGTTCGACTGGGAGACTTGCGGCGTACTGACCAGCATTGACAAACAGTCCCCGGATATCGCCGTTGGAGTGAACCCCGGAGAGGGTCTTTTTGAAGAGCAGGGCGCCGGCGACCAAGGCCTCATGTTCGGCTTCGCGAGCAACGAGACCCCCGTCTTGATGCCCATGCCCATCTACTATGCCCACCGGCTGGGCCGTAAGCTGGCCGAAGTCCGTAAAAGCGGCGTCCTGGACTTCCTGCGCCCCGACGGCAAGACCCAAGTGACAGTGGAATATGCCGACCACAAGCCCGTGCGCGTCGATACGGTTGTCATTGCGGCTCAGCACACGCCCAATGTCTCCTATAAGAACATCTGCGAGGGCATTATCGAAGAGGTCATCAAGAAGACCATCCCCGCGGAGCTTATGGATGACAAGACCAAGTACTTCATCAACTCCACCGGCCGTTTCGTAATCGGCGGTCCCATGGGTGACTGCGGCATGACCGGCCGCAAGATCATTGCTGACACCTATGGCGGCCAAGGAAGCCATGGTGGCGGCGCCTTTTCCGGCAAAGACCCGTCCAAAGTGGACAGGACCGCCTCCTACATGGCGCGATACGTCGCCAAGAACATTGTCGCGGCTGGCCTTGCCGACCGAGTCGAAGTCCAGGTCGCCTACAGCATTGGCGTCGCCGAGCCCGTGTCGCTCATGGTCGACACGTTCGGAACGGGCAAGATTTCCCCGGACCGCATCGCGGAAATCGTCCGAGACACCTTCTCGTTCAAGCCCGCCAACATGATCAAGCACCTGCGCCTGCTGAGACCCATTTTCAAGAAGACCGCAACGGGTGGCCATTTCGGTCGAAACGACCCGGATTTCACCTGGGAAAAGACCGACATGATCGACATTCTGAGGGAGAAAGCCGGTCTTTAGTCTGCTTTACGAGATGAGCAACGCATTCATAGGGTTGAGGAGAGTAAATGAAATTTGATGTCAAGGATATGGGGCTCGCGGAAAAGGGGAAGCTGCGCATCGAGTGGGCCTCGCAATCCATGCCCGTGCTGAAATCGATTCAGGATCGTTTCGCCAAGGAAAGGCCTCTGGTTGGGGTCCGCCTTTCCGCCTGCCTTCATGTGACGACGGAAACCGCGGCCCTGGCCAAGACACTCAAAGCGGGAGGCGCGGAGCTTGTGGTCTGCGCCTCCAATCCGTTGAGCACCCAGGACGATGTGGCCGCATCCCTGGTGAAGCATGACGAGATTCCCGTGTTCGCCATCAAGGGGGAAGACAAGGAAACGTACTACCGCCACATCAATGCGGCCCTCGAGCACAAGCCGACCATCACCATGGATGACGGAGCCGACCTGGTGGGCATCCTTCATTCGGAGAGGCGCGAGCTCCTGCCTCATGTGGTTGGGGGGACCGAGGAAACCACGACGGGTGTCATCCGGTTGCGCAGCATGGCGGAAAGCGGTATCCTCCAGTACCCGATCATCGCCGTCAACGACGCTGACACCAAGCACCTCTTCGATAACCGCTACGGAACAGGGCAAAGCACCATCGACGGCATCGTTCGTGCCACCAATCGCCTGCTGGCCGGATCCACGTTTGTGGTCAGTGGCTATGGGTGGTGCGGTCGGGGCGTTGCCATGCGCGCGTCTGGAATGGGGGCCAAGGTCATCATCACCGAGATCGATCCGCTGCGAGCCCTTGAAGCCGTTATGGACGGGTACCAAGTGATGCCGATGATCGACGCTGCCCGGGTCGGGGATTTCTTCTGTACGCTCACCGGCGATATCCACGTGCTGCGACAGGAGCACTTCGAGCTCATGAAAGACGGAGCCATCGTCTCCAATTCAGGCCACTTCAATGTGGAGATCGATCTCGAAGCCTTGGCCGGGCTGGCGCAGTCTCGTCGGGAAATCCGGGAATTCGTCGAGGAGTTCTCGCTTGCCAACGGCCGTCGGATTTATGTCCTTGGGGAAGGTCGCTTGATCAATCTGGCCGCTGCCGAAGGCCATCCCTCCAGTGTGATGGACATGAGCTTCGCAAACCAGGCTCTTTGCAGCGAGTACATGGTCAAGCATGCAGCCACCCTGAAAAAGCAGGTTTACCGAGTCCCCATGGAAATTGACAAGGACATCGCCCGGCTGAAGCTTGCCAACATGGGTGTGGCCATTGACGTGCTCACGGCTGAGCAGGAAAAGTACCTGAATTCATGGGAAATGGGGACTTGAGATCGGGTTCGTGAGCACGGGCGGGCACGAACCTCACCGGATTCGATCCGGGTGCCATCGACTGGAATGGATTCCTAAGCTGGAAATAGCGTCTACGACGTTGTGGGGGCCAGCTTCGGAATCCCGGGCGGGCACTTGAGGCCGGGTGAGGCTCCAGGCGGGCGTTGGGCCCTCGTGCTCTGATCCTGGGCCTCTCCTGTGTCGAAGATTCGGGCGACGCGGTTGTTTTTCTAACAGGGTCATCCATGCCGCCAAGGTGGACGGGCTCTAACGATGAACGTAACGGATGACTGTCGGGGTACGTTCCGAAAGGTTTTCTCGTTCATGGATCGAGATAGCCTGAGGCTCCTGGCGATAGTGATCGGGGCCTGCCTCATCATGGGGATCTGTCTGGGGTGCGAGCATGCTCCGCAGCACCCGGCACAGGAACCGACCGATCGGTACCAGAAGGTCCCAGAAGGAGAATTCCCAACTTTTTCCGACGACTTAGATCAGGCATCCCTTCGAGCTGCAATCGAGCAAAGCCTGGCTTATTATGCCCGTGCTCCTGCAGACCGGCCTCAGCCTCTCGGCGCTCAGCAGTTGAGCTCGGAGCACGTGAAAGCTTCGCTCCTTGAATTCTTGAAGCTTCTGGACAGTGGCAGCCTGAGCACCGAATCGATCAAGAGCCGGTTTGACGTCTATCGGGCCGAGAGCGCTCGAAAGGACAAGCTCCCCCTGGTAACCGGGTATTACGAGCCGATCCTCGACGGGCGCCTGAAGCCGGATTCTCAGTTTCAATACCCGCTCTACGGCCTCCCGTCGGACTTGGTCGCGGTTGACTTGTCCTTGTTCAACGCAGCCAAATATGGTGGCGAATCCATCGTCGGCAGAGTGAAGGATGCCAAACTGATTCCCTATTTCACTCGGGCGGACATCGACGGCCAGAAACGTTTGAAAGACACGGGAACCCCGTTGGTATGGATCCAAGATCCGGTGGACGGATTTGTGCTGCACATCCAAGGCTCAGGAATGATCCGTTTGCCTCACGGGCAATTTCGTCGCTTGGGGTACGCGGGAGCGAACGGCCGTCCGTACAAGAGCCTCGGCAAGGTTTTGCTGGATCGAGGAGCGATGCATCCGGACGAGATGTCACTCCAGGCGATTCGCGCTTATCTGCGCTCACACCCCGAGGAGCGTGACGAGCTCCTGTGGCAGAACGAGAGCTATGTGTTCTTCCACTGGGTCAACGATGGGCCTCTCGGAAGCTTGAATGTGCCGCTGACGGGGGGGCGTTCCATTGCCACGGACACCCGATATCAGCCTCGGGGCGGGATTGCTTTCCTGGAGGGCCAGAAACCGTTGATCGACGAGCGGGGAGAGCTGGTGGGGTACGCTCCCCTTCGTCGGTGGGTGCTGAACCAGGATACGGGCGGCGCCATCAAGGGAGTCGGACGCGTCGATCTGTTTTGCGGCAGTGGGGAAGCCGCCGAGTGGGTTGCTGGGCGCATGAAGCACCCAGGAACATTATATTTTCTTATCAAGAAGGGTATGAATTGAACCGATCACCAAGGCACTGTGACCGAATGTGAATCATGCCTGAGATTTCGTGCTCCCGGAGAGACTGTCGAGCAAGAGCTGAAAGACAATTCGCATTTCGTCAAAAGAACGGAATAGGGTGATCAAAGCTTCATAGCCAGCCAGCTGCGTATCAGCAGATCCGATTGACATATGAGTGAGAAAGTCCATCTGTGCCGCTCGAAATCGGTCCGTGGTCAGCTCCGCTCGCATCTTGAGCTGGCGGGGCACAAGATCCGGATCCGAATCGCGCAGGGCCGAGGCCAGTTGCTCATATTTCTGTTGATATTCACGCGCCAGGGTGGCAAGCAGTTGCAAGGGATCTTCCATGGAATCCTCCGCCAATTCACTTAGCCGCTCAGATCCTTCATCGAGGCGGGCTAGTTCAAAAGCCAAATGGATTAGGTTACAGTGGCAAAGTAGGGGAAGCTCCAAGCAACTGTCAATTCAATTATGCCGTGCCGACCGCAGGGGCTTCCTTGCTGCACCGTCCGTAGATTCATAGGCCCGTCTGCACCCTCTAACGGTTTAAGAGGTGGTTTCTGATGATTTCCAGACCGCTAAACATCACACTGGCTGACTGGCTAAAAGTCCCGACAGAAGGCCTGAGTCCCCTTTTGGAGCGGAAGATCCACGAACGGCTGGTGTTCACCAATCCCGACTATGAAGCGCGGCACAATCGGGGTGAATGGATTGGAAACATTCCCGCTCAGATCAGCTGCATGCGTCAGAAAGGGAGAAGCTACCTCCTCCCGAGGGGCTTTCTCGACCAATTTGTTGAATTATGCAAGCGGCTCCAGCAGCCCTATCGACTTGTCGATCGAAGGCGCGTGCTCGACCCCATTCCCATAGAATTCCACGGCCAGCTGAAATCGTATCAGCAGGATGCCGCGGAAGCCGTTCTGGACCACGACTTCGCGACACTGGTTGGGGGCCACAAGAGCGGCAAGACGGTCATTGCCTTATACACCATTGCCCAACGCCGGCAGCCCACCCTTGTGCTTATCCCCAAACAGGACCTGCTCGGCAATTGGCTCACCAAGATTGAAAATTTTTTGCAGATTCCCAGAGCCCAAATTGGGGTCATTGCCAATGGACTCCAGCAAGTGGGCAAGTTCGTGACGATTGCGCACACGGGCGAAATCCTGAGGCATTGGCGACGCGTGCACGATCAGATCGGATATCTCATCCTCGACGATTGCCAACGTTGCCCCTCCAAGGTCCTGACCCACTTGATTCCCAATTTTGACACGAAATATACCTTGGGGTTGTGCCACAGCACCCAGCGCAAGGACAAGCTGGCTAAGCTGGTTTACTACTACTTGGGAGACGTTGCCTATAGCATCAACGAAAAGGATGCCAAGGAGGGGCGTGGTGTCATTCCGGCCCACGTAGTGGCCCGTGCGACACAATTTGAATATGCCTACCACTCGCGCAGCGATTACGGTCCCATGATCCAAGCCTTGGTGCACGACCTCGAGCGAACGCGCATGATCGTCGATGACATCGAAAACGAGCTGAAGCAAGGATCCAAGTCGGTCATGGTTCTGACGGAGGGAGAAAGCCAAATCGGAATCCTCCGGAAGGAGCTTATCAAGCGAGGCATTGAGCCCGCATCGTTGAGCTCCCTTGACACGGGCCATCCGATGGATGAGGATAAGCAGGATTCCGAACAGGAGGAGTCCGCTTGCGGTCAGGTCGAAGCCCGTGGCGAATCGGTCGTCCTGATGGACGACAAATCGATGATCCGATGCGGCCGTCAACTGCGATCGAAGGTTCTCTTTTTGGCGGTGCCGACCTATTTCCATCATGCACTTTCGAACGCCATCCGGGACTTGTCGCCGAATGGGGCCATGAACGACGGAAGGCGCATCAAGATCTACGATTACGTCGACCAGAGGGTCGGGCTCCTCGAGAATTACTTCCGAATGCGCAGCTACAATTATGGGGTACACCCGGACGTACTGTTGGGCTCGGGTCTTAATTGACATTCCTTCATCGTCTCCGGGCCATCGTACGATCCAGAAGGACCCGGAGATGCCACCAAATAGCTCACACGTCACCATCGCGTTCCTCTCGCGAACCGGCCGAGCCGGCCAGTCCTGCCGTCTGTCTCTGCTGTCTGAACCCGTCTTCTTGCCCTCGGGCAGCTTACCCAGCCTTGTTCGATGTCCTGTCCCGCACTGCCGTATAATCCCGATGCAAAGGTGATCCATCCATGAAGAGCGCTTACCAGAATCTTTCGGATTTCGTCTCTGCCCTCGAAAAGGCAGGAGAGCTCCTGCGTATCCAAGCACCCGTTTCAAAGGATCTCGAGATCACACAGATCACAGACCTGGCTTCCAAGAGTCCGGGTGGGGGGAAGGCTCTCTTCTTCGAACAGGTCCGCGAGTCCGCATTCCCCGTGCTCATGAATGCCTTCGGAAGCGAGCGTCGGATCTGCATGGCCCTGGGAGTCAACGACCTTGACACCCTCGCGTCCCGCGTGAAGGGCTTCATCCAGATGGAGCCCCCCAAGTCTTTCAGAGATGCCATTCGGCTCCTGCCCCTGGGAGCCGAAGTCCTTCGGTTTCTCCCGAAGCGGGTCAAGGATGCGCCCTGCCAGGAGATCATCCGCACGGGCAACGATGTGGATCTCAGCCTCCTGCCGGTTCTCAAGTGCTGGCCGCAAGACGGCGGTCCATTCGTGACCTTACCCGTCGTCATCACCCGCAGTCTGGAAACCGGCAGGCGCAATGCCGGCATGTATCGGCTTCAGGTTTACGACAAGGCCACCACGGGGATGCACTGGCACATCCACAAGGATGGCTCGCATTACTTCCAGGAGTACCGCAGGGCGGGAAAGCGCATGCCCGTTGCCGTGGCCATCGGAACCGATCCGGCCACCACTTATGCAGCCACAGCCCCTCTCCCCCGTGGCATCGACGAATTGATCCTGGCCGGCTTCATCCGGCGCAAACCCGTTCCTTTGGTGAAAGGTGTCACCGTTGATCTCGAGGTTCCAGCCGAGGCGGAGATCGTTTTGGAAGGGTATGTGGATCCTGACGAATTGCGCCTGGAGGGGCCGTTTGGAGATCACACCGGCTATTACTCCCTGGTTGGGGATTATCCCGTCTTCCACGTCACTGCAATCACACACCGGCGCAGCCCGATCTATTCGGCCACCATCGTCGGCCGTCCACCGATGGAGGATTGCTACCTGGCCAAGGCTACGGAACGGATCTTCCTACCGCTTCTGAATGCGGTCCTCCCCGAGGTCAAAGACTTCTGGATGCCCTGGGAGGGCGTCTTCCACAACATCACGGTGGTTTCAATCGCCAAGGAGTATCCAGGACACGCTCGACGCGTCATGAGCGCTGTCTGGGGCCAAGGCCAGATGAGCTTTTGTAAGGCAGTCGTCTTGGTCGATTCGAATGTCGATCTGAACCAGCCGCGGCGTGTTCTGGAAACGATTCTCAATGAACTGGACCTGGATTCGGATGTCTACCCATCCGAGGGCGTTCTGGATGTCCTCGACCACAGTGCACCAGACGCGCTGTTCGGCGGCAAGCTTGGCATCGACGCCACCAGAAGAGCTCCAGGGGAACGGGAGCGTCCCACGGCTGCTCTCCATGCATCCCTTCCTTCGCTGGAAGTCCTGACCCAAGCGAGCAGGGAGGTCTCACCGCTGATAACAAGGGTGCATGCTCCCGATCTGCCGGTCAAGAACAGGGTTCTCCTCCTCAATTTCCGAAAGGACGGGAGGGAAACCGGCCGCAGGCTTGCCGACCCGCTGTTGAGTCACGCAGGACTCAAGGCCTTTTCAATCCTTGTCCTCTACGATGAGCTGATTGACCTCAAGAATGGATCCCTGGCCCTCTGGAAGGCTTTCAACAATGTCGACCCCAAGAGGGACCTGATTCGGAAGGACGGGCGCATGGTCATCGATGCCACCAAGAAGGGACCCGAAGATGGTCACCTGCGGGAATGGCCGGACGACATCGTTATGGACCCCGGGGTGGTTGAGCAGGTCAAACGTCGGGCGAACGAATTGGGAATCGACTTTGTGTGAAGGTCTGCAGGGGCGAGGAGCAAGTCCGACTCGGCCAGGAGCGGCCCCGTGCCCTGGCGGATCGGACTATGCCACAGAGTCGGACACCATGCGCGGATGCAAGATCGGATGCTTCAGCTCGGCCTCGGACGGCCGAACATAGAGCGGGACGCTGGAGAGGGCATCTTGCCTGGGACCGGTTTCAAACTGGCGTGCAGCAAGCTCGCCGACAAATCCGGCGCGAATGCAGTGATAGACGGCGGAGGCGCCGTGAGCCCACTCCCCGAGCCTTTCCTCCAGCACATCATGGTAGGTCAGCCAGCCGTCCCCGCAAAACAAGGCTGGCCCATCCATCCGAGCAATCACCGTCTCTATGGGTGAAACGCTGTAAGCCCCCGTCCGATGCAGACCGCCCTCACCATCCGGCGCGTAGGGAGCCCAGAAGACCTCCTTGCGGTGAGCATCGATGAGGGGATAAACCGGACGCGATGCATGCCCAAGGGGTGCGGCCAAGGCATCTGGTGATGGAACGCCGACAAACGGCTTGCCCAAAGCCCACGCCAAGGTCTTGACGGTCGTGAGTCCGATCCGCAAGCCGGTGAAGCTCCCCGGGCCGGTTGTGACTGCGAAGAGGTCCACGTCTTCAATCGCCCACCCTGCGGCATGAAGGCACTCGTCAATCGTGTGAAGCAAACGCCTGTTGTGGGTCTGTGCAGTCAGCAAGGTCCATTCACAGACCAAACGGGTACCATCCAAGAGCGCGACGCTCCCGGTCGTCGTCGACGTGTCGGCGGCAAGAATCCTCATGGCAGTCCAAATCCCCCGTCACGGCAGCGACGGTTTGTGCCCTGGAAGCAACCGAACGATATCATTATAGAAGACGAGAATCATGAGCGCGAGCAGCAAGATCATGCCAATCTTCTGGGCGATCTCCATCTTGCGGACGCCAATGGAGCGCCCCAAAAGGAGCTCAATCAGGTAGAACAGAATATGTCCCCCATCCAGCACGGGAACCGGCAGCAGGTTGAGGACAGCGAGGTTGACACTGATCGCTCCAGTAAACAGCACCAGGTCCGCGAACCCCTTGCTGGCTTCCCGCCCGGCGAGCTGCGCGATCATGATCGGGCCACCCAACATATCCAGGGGCAGAACCCGTTGGATGAGCTTCACGATGCTGATCAGAAACAGCTTACACAGATACACCGTATAAGACACGCAATGGGAGAGCGCGTCGACTAGACTGACCTGTTCGAAGAACTTCTCTTCAGAAGGCATTACCCCGATGACCTTACGCAGGATCGGCTCGCCAAAAATCGTCTTGATCTCGCTCACTTTGGGAGAAACCTTGATGGTCAGCTTCTGATCGCCTCGTTCGATTAGGAGCGTCAGCTCCTCCCGTTGTGTCTCTTCGATCGTCTGCGGAATGTCCCCCCAATTGGCCAACTCCTTGCCGTCGATGGCCAGAACCTTGTCGCCGGCCAGCAGCCCGGCCTTTTCGGCCGGTGAGTCCGCTGTGACTTCGCCGATTCGCGTGGTGACCTGCGGTATGCCCACAAGCGCGAACACGAGAAAGAACAGGACAACCGCCATGACGAAATTGGACATGGGCCCGGCGAGCACGATGGCAATCCGCTTCAGGGGCGATTGGGACTGGAAGCTTGTCTTGAGCTGATCTTCGGACAACTCCTCCTCGGATTCCTCGCCGAGCATTTTCACGTAGCCCCCTAAGGGGATCAGGGACAGACGATATTCGGTATCCCCGCGCTGCACACCGATCAGTTTCGGACCAAACCCGAGAGAAAAACGCAGGACGGTCACACCCGCCCGTTTGGCGACCAGAAAATGGCCCAGCTCGTGGACAAAGATCAGCACGCCCAAAACCACAACGGTTGAAAGAATCATTGTAACCAAGGTCTATTCCTCACTTCTTCGGAGACTGAGCTCTGCGCCGCGCTTCCTCGCGCGCCCATGTGTCCGCCGCAAGAACCGCTTCCAATGTTAACACCTCAGCAATCTCGTGCGCCTGCATCACCGATTCGATCAGCGTCGGGATTTCAAGAAATCCGATGCGGTTGTCCAGGAATGCCTCCACAGCAATCTCATTGGCGGCGTTGAGCACGGCCGGCATCGTGGACCCAGTCCTGCACGCCTCGAAAGCCAAGCCTAAACAAGGAAACCTTTCGACATCCGGAGGATAAAACGTCAGCTTCTGCAGCGAGAACAGATCAAGCTGCGGACTCTTGACCGGAAGTCGCTCCGGATAAGACAGTGCGTAGGCAATCGGGATCTTCATATCCGGAATTCCAAGCTGGGCGATCACCGAGCCGTCAACATACTCGACCATCGAGTGGATGATACTTTCAGGGTGGATGTGAACCGCAATCTGTTCCACGGGAACGCCAAACAACCAGCACGCTTCGATCACCTCGAGCCCTTTGTTCATGAGCGTCGCTGAATCGATGGTGATCTTCCGTCCCATGCTCCAGTTGGGATGCCGCAGCGCCGCTTCCGGCGTCACAGCCTCCAGCTCCGCGCGGCTCTTTCTGAAAAACGGCCCTCCTGAGGCCGTCAGAAGAATCCGACGCAGACTCTCCCGATGATTTCCCTGGAGCGACTGAAAAATGGCACTGTGCTCAGAATCCACAGGCAAGATTGTAACATTTCGCTCCCGAGCTGCCAGCATGACGATTTCGCCGGCCACAACCAGCGTTTCCTTATTGGCCAGCGCGATGGTCTTTCCCGCATCAATGGCGGCAAGCGTCGGCAACAGCCCAGCGGCC
This sequence comes from uncultured Syntrophobacteraceae bacterium, assembly GCA_937889795.1. GTDB lineage: Bacteria > Desulfobacterota > Syntrophobacteria > Syntrophobacterales > Syntrophobacteraceae > CALBZH01. Next base: position 22,418 of record CALBZH010000076.1, read on the forward strand.
CCGACCATGGCGGACACCAGAATGTCGGCTTCGGCAATGATTGCGGCGTCCCGGTACCCAGCCGGTCCCACAGCGATCTCAGGCTGCCACGCTTCACCGACAAGACTTGCCTTGAGCTTGTCCGCAACGGTGTCATTCAGAACCGAAACAAGCCGGGGTCTGAATTCCCGGATCTGCTCCTTGAGGAGCGGATAGTTAGTCGCACAAGCGAGCGCTTCTATCCGAAAACGTTCGGGAAACTGCCGAGCCACATCTAGGGTGCTGACTCCAATGGAGCCTGTACAACCCAGAACACTGATGGATCGTCTCACTCAACCCTCTAACCTGCAACGGCACGGGGACCGTTCTGCAGTGCATGAGTCACCGAAAAAAAGAACACCGCTGGGCAGTGCCCTGCGGTCGTCTCCTCCCACTCGCCGCTCATCCCCTTACAGCAGGGCGAGCCATGCGATCGGAAATGCGAACAAGAGACTGTCCAAGCGATCCAGAATGCCTCCATGCCCGGGAAGATAATGCCCCGAATCCTTTATGCCACTCGTCCGCTTCATCATGGATTCGAAAAGGTCTCCCATGGGCCCGGCAACGGCCAGTACCAGGCAGATCCCCATCAACCTTCCCAGCGAACGGTCGGGCAGCAAAACAAGACCGCACACAACTCCCATTAGCAAGCAGCATGCCGTCCCTCCCAAGGTTCCCTCGATAGTCTTCTTGGGACTGACCCGCTCGTAGAGCTTGCGGCGGCCGTATCGTCTCCCCGTGTAATAAGCACCGGCATCGTTGGCAATCATGACAAACAGGGTGAAGGTCACGCAGGCCCGTCCGCTCCCGGCCTGCCCCATGAGCAGTACATACGATAGAAGATAGGGAATGTAAAGCCAGCCCAGGGTCATTCGTGACAGCAGTTGAAGCGCGGAAGCATCCATCGGTTTGGCGACCAAGAGCACCGCAAATCCGCAGAAGAGACTCAAGGCCAATGCTCCATGCAGACCAGCCGGGCCCCCGTTCCAGGCTCCAAACGGAAGCGCGAAGGCAGCCGCCAGGTAAAGGACCCTCCAACCCACCGAGAGACCCTCCGGGACAAGCATCTTTTCGAGCTCAGCCAATCCAAGAAAGCTGGCGGCCCAGATCACCAAGAGCCACATCCAGGTCGGGCCAACGCCAATCACCAGAAGCAGGGGGATCAAGATCAACCCTGCGGTGACAAGGCGTTGAGTGTGCGAGCCCCATTGGCGCCAGTTCTTGAGCGTTTGAACTTGAGCATCCGAAATGAGCATTTTGCCTCCATCGCTGCATCAACCGTATGTTCGTAAACCCTGATGGGGAGTATAGGAGAGAGCGCATGGCGTGGCATGGGGAGCACAAAAAAGCTCCTCCACACGGTGGATGATCAGTGGTGAGCCCCGGCCGTGAGAGGCTCAAGCTGATGGATCTGCTCGCTTGTCTTCCCGAAACGCCGCTCCCTGCCCTGATAGTCCCGGAGAGCTTCCATGAGATCGTCTTCCCTGAAGTCGGGCCACAGGGTGTCGGTCACGTACAATTCAGCGTAGGCGAGCTGCCAAAGCAGAAAATTGCTGATCCGATGCTCCCCACCCGTACGAATCACGAGGTCCGGGTCCGGGATTTCATCGGTAAAGAGGTAGGTGGAAAAGAGTTCAGGATCGAGGTCGTCAAGGGCCACCTTCTGGGCAAGCACGTCCGCGGCAAACCGCTTGACGGCCCGGGTGATCTCCTGCCTACCTCCGTAATTGAGGGCGAGACAGACAACGAGCTTGTCAAAGGCAGCCGTTCGCTCCATCGTCTGGTGCAGCTCGGCAAGGACGTCCTCTGGAATCCCTTCTGAGTCCCCCAAATGAAGCAGCCGGATCTGCTTGTCGATCAACTCAGGCAGCTCGGACTTCATGAATCGCTTCAGGAGATTCCACAGGCCCTTCACCTCGGCCTCCGGTCGCTGCCAGTTTTCCTTGGAAAAGGAATAGAGCGTGAGATAAGGGATTCCTAGCTTCCGGCAGCAGCGCACCACCTCCCTCACCGAATTGGCCCCTTCTTCGTGGCCAACAATGCGGTTCAACAGCCTTTTCTGAGCCCAGCGCCCGTTTCCGTCCATGATGACGGCAACGTGGCGCGGAAGGCGGTCTATCTGCATGGGTTGCATTCCTAGATTTCCAGGATTTCCTTTTCCTTAGCGCTGTAAACGCTGTCGACCTTCTTGATGAAATCGTCGGTAATCTTTTGGGTCTCGTCCTGAGCCTTGAACTGCTCGTCCTCGGAGATTTCTTTTTCCTTCTTGAGGTCTTTCAGCATCTCATTGGTGTCACGCCGGATGTTGCGCATGGCAACCTTGGCTTCCTCAGCCATCTTCTTGATCACCTTCACCAGCTCTTTGCGCCGCTCCTGCGTGAGCGTCGGAATGCTGATGCGGATGACCTTGCCGTCGTTCATGGGTGTGAGACCGAGCTCGGATTTGAGGATCGCCTTTTCGACTTCGTTGATGATCGTCGTATCCCATGGCTGAATCATGATCGTTCGTGGCTCGGGAATTGTCAAGGTCGCCAATTGGTTGAGCGCGGTCGGGTTGCCATAATATTCCACGCGTATCCCGTCCACCAAGGATATGGACGCCCTTCCCGTTCTCAATCTCTTGTATTCCCGCTCCAGCGTCTCGAGGGCCTTAGTCATCCGATCGCGGGCATCAGCATACACATCGTTGAGCATTATCGCATCCCTCCATCGACCACCGTCCCGACCATTTCCCCAAGGACGACTCTCTTGATATTGCCGGCCACACGAAGATTGAACACCACGATCTTCTTGTTTTGATCCCTTGCCAGAGAGATGGCTGTCGCGTCCATGACCTTCAAGTTCTTCTGAAGGACCTCGTCGAAGGTGATCCGCTCAAACCTCTGCGCCGTCGGATCCTTTTCGGGGTCGCTGGCGAAGACCCCATCAACTCTGGTGGCCTTCATGATGACCTCGGCACCGACCTCCACGGCGCGCAAGGCGGCCGTTGTATCCGTTGTGAAAAACGGCAGGCCTGTTCCCGCAGCGAAAATGACCACGCGCCCCTTTTCCAGGTGCCGGATCGCTCGACGCCGAATATACGGTTCCGCGACCTCTTTCATGTCGATCGCCGAAAGGACACGCGTCGGAACCTCGCTCCTCTCCAGGGCCTGCTGCAGCGCCAGAGCGTTCATCACCGTCGCCAGCATTCCCATGTAATCGGCCGTGGATCGATCCATGCCACGTGAGGCCCCCGAAACACCGCGAAAAATGTTTCCCCCGCCAATGACGACGGCCAGCTGCACGCCAAGCCCATGCACTTCTCCGACTTCGGCTGCAATGTCGTTCAACACCGCGGAATCGATCCCGTAAGATTCCTTCCCCATGAGCGCTTCACCGCTCAGCTTGAGAAGAATGCGTCGATAGATCGGTTTGGCAGATGGCTCCACTTGATTCACCCGAAAAGGACCCTTCGTGGCGGTTTACTCGCCGCCCAGCTGATAGCGAACGAAACGACGGATGAAAATCTTTTCACCGATCTTGGCGACCAGCTCGTTCAGATAATCCTGGATCTTCTTGTCGGGATCCTTCACGTACGCCTGCTCCATGAGCACCACTTCCTCATAGAACTTGCGGAGCTTCCCTTCAACCATCTTTTCGAGGATGTTTTCCGGCTTCCCGGACTCCCGGGCCTGAGCCAGGTAAATGCCGCGCTCCCGTTCGATGACTTCCTGAGGGATATCCTCTTTCTGGATTCCAAGGGGGCTCGACGCGGCAATATGCATGGCCACGTTCTTGACGAACTCGACAAAATCATCGCTTTTGGCTGCAAAATCCGTTTCGCAGTTCACCTCGACCAGGACTCCGATGCGCCCTGCACCGTGAATGTAGGAATGCACCATGCCTTCCGTGGCTTCCTTGCCGGAGCGCTTCATAGCCTTGGCCAGACCCTTTTGGCGCAGCAGGTCCAATGCCTTGTCCATGTCGCCGTTGGTATCCTGCAAAGCCTTCTTGCAGTCCATCATCCCAGCACCGGTTTTCTCTCTCAGATCACGCACCATTGAAGCTGAAATATCCAAAGCTTGCCTCCATTCACACAAACATGTGCTCATTTGATATCGATCGTTGTCCTTATTCCGCGGAGCTTTCAGGCGGCGTCACAGGGTTCACGATCTCCACCTTGGGACCGCTCTCCTCCTGGCTCAACAGCTGACCGGCAGGAACCTCTTCAAGCTCGGGCATGGCCTTGTCTTTCGCAGCGTGCTGCCCTTCGAGATACCGCTGCCGCCCCTCGATACAGGCGTCGGCGACCTTGGAGGCCACGAGGCGAATCGAGCGGATAGCGTCATCATTGCCGGGGATGGGGTAGTCGATTTTGTCGGGGTCGCAATTGGTGTCGACGACCGCTACCACGGGGATCCCCAGTCGGTTCGCCTCCGCTACGGCAATATCTTCACGAGAGGTATCCACCACGAACATCACGCCGGGCAGTCGCGTCATGTCCTTGATGCCTCCAAGGTTTCTGAGAAGCTTCTCTTTCTCGTTCTGCAGCTGGAGAATCTCTTTCTTGGGGAAGCGGTTGATGGTGCCGTCCTGGATAATGCTTTCAAGTTCTTTGAGACGGTCAATCCTGATCTTGATGGTCTTGAAATTGGTCAGCATGCCGCCCAGCCAACGGTAGTCAACATAGTACATGCCGCAGCGATCGGCTTCTTCGCGGATGGTATCGCGAGCCTGCTGCTTCGTTCCGACGAACAGCACGCTCTCACCCGAGGCGGCGCAGTCCGCGACGAACTGGTAGGCCGTGTTGAATAGCCTGACAGTTTTCTGAAGATCTATGATATAGATCCCGTTGCGCGCCCCGAAGATATAGGGCTTCATTTTGGGGTTCCAGCGACGGGTCTGATGACCGAAATGGACACCGGCCTCCAACAACTGTTTCATACTGACGACTGCCATGGATCAACCTCCTTCTGGTTTGTGCCTCCATCCCACCCTGCCACCCAGAAAGGTCTTCCGGGCACCAAAAGGCTCCTTTATGGGATGTGCGGTTTGTGAAATCGCAACCATCTAGCATGACAGAAGGAACGATGGCAACAGAAAACTTCTCTTCGTCTGATTCCGGGTGCGCGTCCGCTCCGCCTCCCAAGAGAGGCGCGGGCTCGCTGATTAAGGGTCTGCTGCCTCTAGTCCTGTTTCTTGCCTTCGCGGCCGCGTGGAAATGGACACCGCTCAAGACCCACTGCGAGCTCGACAACATCGCGTGCCTCGCCGCCCAACTTAGGGAGAGTCCCTTTGTGATCCCCGTTGTGATCGGGGCTTACGTGATCGGGGGACTGGTCATGTTCCCGGTGATGGTGCTGGTCCTGGCAACTATCTTGACATTCGATCCCGTCACCGCCTTTGCGTACTCGTTGGCGGGCTGCATGGCGAGTGCGATTGCCCTCTTCGGCGTCGGGTACGGGCTCGGCCGGGAAACGGTTCAGCGGCTCGCGGGAGCCCGGTTCGAGAAGCTCAGCTCTCGCCTCGAGCGCCAGGGGCTTCCCATGGTGGTCACCATCCGTTTGTTTCCAATCGCCCCGTACACCATTGTGAATTTCATTTCCGGTGCCGCCGACATCCGGTTTCAGGACTATGTGATCGGAACCTTCTTAGGATTGGCCCCCTGGCTTGCCTTGATTTGCTTTCTTGCCGAGCAATTGGCCCAGGCCGTCCGTCACCCCACTGCGCAAAACACGGGCCTTTTCGGGCTGCTGGTTCTCTTCGTCTACATCGCCAACTACACGGTGAACCGATGGCTCTCGAAAAGGGACGCGCAGGCCTATTCCACTCCTCACAAAGACTCCGGTGGATCGAGCGACGACTGAATCGATCGGGCTCTCCGAGACCGTGGAGCGAGGGTGCTAGACCAGGGGGAGCTTTCCAGACACGGGTCGACTGCACTCCAACCCTTGTGCCGAACATGCTTTTTGATTAACTTGTGACATGTTGATACAAGCCAGCTGCCCGGGTCTGCGGCCAATGGGCCATTCGATCGTGCGTTGCCGGACGGCATTGCCTTCCGGTGTTCTTTACCATCCCCGATAGGAGCCTCTGAATGAAAGCCAAGAGTGCATGGACGATCCAATCGTTTTTCACATGCTTCTTTTTCAACGCTATCCTGGTCGCCGCCTTTCTGTATCTTGCCCAGCAGGTGCTCGGTGGGATTCGACAGTGGATCGATCCATTTCTCCAGCAAGGCGCCAGTCCTCTTCCGGAGGATTTACAGAACGCTCTCACCGCCATGGCCAAGATGGTGGAAGAGTGCCAACGGCAGCTCATTCCGATCGGTGCCGGGGTTGGAGCCGTCATCACGCTGTTTCTGTGGCTCACGGTGATGGCCCAGGGACGCTCGACCGCGGGACGCAGCGCACGGGAAGCGACGGCTTCGGCTCCCGTGGAGGTCGCAGCCACATCGTCTGCAACGCCAGGTCGTGCAGCCCCGGATGAATTCAAGGCAGCAAGAACCGCCGACCAGCCTCAGGAGCCGTCGCCGCAGGCTGCCGTCCAGATTCTGTCCGTGCTGCAGCGCGAAGGACGATTCGTCGATTTCCTCCAGGAAGATCTCAGCCTTTACGACGATGCTCAGATCGGAGCCGCGGTCCGTGGGATTCACGAAGGCTGCCGCCAGGTGCTCAAGGATTATGTTCAGCTCAAACCGGTGCTCGAAGAAGCCGAGGGAAATCGAGTCACCGTCCCGACCGGTTTTGACGCCAAGGCGATCCGCCTCACCGGCAACGTGGCGGGAGACCCCCCTTTCGAAGGAGTTTTAAGGCATCGCGGCTGGAGAGTGGCCCGACTTGAGCTGCCCAAGCTGGCTGGAGACAAGAAAGAGGACTGGATCCTGGCACCGGCTGAGGTTGAGATCGAGGGGTGAGCCGCTCACGGATCCGAAAGCCAACCCCCGACGAGGAGTAGCCCTTGACGGAATCGAAGACTATTGTCGGCATCGATTTGGGCACCACCCATTGTGTCCTGGCCTATATCCGAGCTCCTGAAGGAGACGACGAGAAGGTTTTCATCGAGACGTTCGCCGTGCCTCAGGTGATCAGCCCCGGCGACGTGAAGGCTCAGCCCCTGCTGCCTTCCTTTCTCTTCCTGCCCGGTCCCCACGATGTCCCCGCAGGGAGCCTCGCTTTGCCGTGGGAATCGGCCATGGATTTCAGCGTCGGGGAGTTTGCCCGAATACGCGGTGCCGAAATTCCCGCGCGTCTGGTCTCTTCAGCCAAATCCTGGCTGAGTCACACGGGAGTCGACCGAACGGCCCCGATCCTCCCCTGGGAAAGCCCCCAGGACGGCAAGCGCGTTTCCCCCGTGGATGCCTCGGCACGTTTTCTCGAGCATCTGCGGGATGGCTGGAACTTTGAGAGGGCCCAGGACGATCCTTCCTCCCGCCTCGAGTCTCAAGAAGTCTATCTCACGGTCCCGGCCTCCTTCGACGCGGTGGCCCGAGAGCTCACCCTGAAGGCGGCCCAGCAGGCCGGCTTTCAAAACGTGACGCTGATCGAGGAGCCCCAGGCAGCCTTTTACGCCTGGATCGCTTCCCAGGAGGAGCTCTGGCGTAAGGAGGTTACCGTCGGCGAATCCATTCTTATCTGCGACATCGGCGGCGGCACTACGGACCTCAGCCTCATCCAGGTCACGGACGAGCAAGGCGAGCTCACCCTGCGGCGCGTTGCGGTCGGGAATCACATCCTGCTCGGCGGCGACAACATGGACCTGACGCTCGCCTATGCCGTCCAGGGAAAACTGGCGCAGAAAAACGTTCGGCTGGACACCTGGCAGTTTCGAGGTCTCTGGCACAGCTGCCGCGTGGCCAAGGAGAAGCTCTTGGCCCATCCCGACCTCGAGTCGGAGCCCGTGGTGATCTTGGGCCGGGGCACCTCGCTCATCGGCGGCACGATCCGAACCGAGCTTCTCCAGTCTGAAGTCACGCAAATCCTTCTCGACGGCTTTTTCCCGTCCGCCGGACCATCGGATTTCCCCCAGGAAAAGACCCGTATCGGCATGCGAGAAATGGGCCTTCCTTACGAATCGGACCCAGGGATCACCCGTCATCTTGCCCGCTTTCTTGCGCAGGCACAGCAAAGCCTTGCCGAGGCAGGGACCAAAATCCCCTACCCTACCGCGGTTTTGTTCAATGGTGGCGTGGTGAAGCCGACCGTCGTGCGGGAGCGTGTCCTGGACATCCTCAACACGTGGAGTCGCGATGCGCGACTGAGAGAGCTCGAATCGAGCGACCTCGACCTTGCCGTCGCTCGCGGGGCGGCCTACTACGGCCTCGCGCGACACGGGCGCGGGATTCGCATCCGCGGCGGGGCCCCGCGCCCTTATTACATTGGCGTGGAAAGCTCCATGCCCGCCGTGCCGGGCATTCCGACGCCTCTCAAGGCCTTGTGCGTCGTGCCGTTCGGCATGGAAGAAGGGACAAGCGCGGCGATCCCCGAGAAGGAGTTTGGCTTGGTCGTCGGAGAGCCGGCCGTGTTCCATCTCCTGGGCTCCACGGTCCGCAAGAAGGACCAGCCGGGAGAAATCGTCGACGACTGGTCGGGCGAGATCGAGGAGATCACCACCATGGAAGCGACGCTGCCTGCAACCGACGTTGAGGAAGGCGGAAACATCATCCCCGTCTGGCTGGAAAGCAAGATGACCGAAGTCGGGACCCTGGAGCTCTGGTGCGTGGCCCGTGACGGGGACCGGCGATGGAAGCTCGAATTCAACCTGCGCGAGCAGGAGAGCAATTCATAAAGAAGTGTGAGCATGAAGTCCCTGTTTGAATCCGATGAGGTCCCGTACCGTTATATTGTCGGTATCGATCTCGGCACCACCAATTCCGCCCTTGCCTATGTGGATCGTCGTCAACCGGAGGCGCAGCAGCGGAAGATCCAGTTTCTCGACATCGCGCAGCTCATCGCCCCGGGAGAAACCGCGCGACGGTCCGTCCTGCCATCGTTTCTCTACCTGCCGGGTCCCTATGAGCTTCCGGAAGGCGGCGCGGCGCTTCCATGGGATCCTGCGCGGACGTACGTCGTCGGCGAATTCGCCCGCGAGCAAGGTGCCCTGGTTCCTGGGAGACTCGTTTCGTCTGCCAAGTCGTGGCTGTGCCACGCGGGCGTGGACCGAACGGCATCCATTCTCCCTTGGGGGGCTGGGACAGACGTGGACAAGGTCTCACCCGTCGAGGCCAGCTGCCGATACCTGCGGCACATGAAAGAATCCTGGAATGCGCTGATGGCCCGGAGCGATGACGAATCGCGCCTTGAGCAACAGTGCGTCATCCTGACCGTACCGGCCTCCTTCGACGAGGTCGCCCGGGAGCTCACCGTAGCCGCCGCGCGCGCCGCCGGCCTCACGCGGGTCATCCTGGTCGAGGAGCCTCTGGCCGCCTTCTATGCCTGGCTTTCCAGGC
>CALBZH010000077.1 GCA_937889795.1 uncultured Syntrophobacteraceae bacterium
AAGCAGGTGCTGATAGTGGACTGAGGCTCGGTGACGCCGGCTTCGGTTCCCGCCACCTTCGCCGTGTAGCCGGAAAGGAAATGGTACATCGCCTGGTCCGTGGTCAGCCGTGAGATGGGCGGGAGAACTCCGAAAGCGTCGCACGTCAGCATGACGATATGCTTGGGATGACCCCCGATGCCAGTTCGTGACGCATTGTCGATGTGCGAGATGGGATAAGCTGCCCTCGTGTTTTCCGTCAGCGAAGCATCGTCGAGGTCAAGCCGTCGGGTGTTGACATCAATGGCCACATTTTCGATCACGGTCCCGAACCGACGGGTACACTCGTAGATTTGAGGCTCCGCCTCGGCCGACAGGCGAATGACTTTCGCGTAGCATCCCCCCTCGAAATTGAAGATCCCGTTGTCGCTCCATCCATGCTCATCGTCTCCCACAAGCTGGCGAGAAGGATCCGCGGAAAGCGATGTCTTGCCCGTTCCGGAAAGCCCGAAGAAGATGGCGGTCGTCCCATCCGCACCCACATTGGCCGAGCAATGCATGGGCAAGACGGAATAACGGGGCATGAGAAAGTTCATGACCGTGAAAATCGACTTCTTGATCTCTCCCCCGTACCCGGTTCCACCGATCAGAACCAGCTTCTTGCCGAAATGCAGCAGGATAAACGCCTGCGAATGGGTGTGGTCCATCTCGGGAGATGCAAAGAAATGGGGCACGTCAATCACCACGAACTCCGGAACAAACTCCGCCAGCACCGCGGGATCCAGGATACGAATAAACATGTTTCTGGCAAAAAGACTGTGCCAAGCGCGCTCGCTGATGATTCGAATGGGAAGTCTGTACTGGGAGTCCGCTCCCGCGTAACAGTCCTGAACGTAGATTTCTTTCCCCTGCAGGTACGCCAGCATACGATAGTGAATCCGATCGAAGTCCGCTGGATCGAAGGGTCGGTTCACCTGGCCCCACCAAATCTTTGCTTCGCTGCTTGGCTCTTTGACGACGAACTTGTCATCGGGGGCTCGTCCTGTGAACGTGCCCGTGCGGACAACCAAGGGGCCCAAATGCGAGATAAGCCCTTCCTGCCGTTTGACTGCCTGCTCGAAAAGCACTGGAGTGGGGGAGTTATAGAAAACCCGTGTGTAGTTCACAATCCCGTGCTGCTCGACAGGGCATTTGGGCTGATACAATGCTGCATGCCGCGAATTCATGATTCCCTCCTGTGGTGGGTGAGGTCAAATGGGGGTGGATTGCCTGTACGTTCAACGATCCCCCCTGTTCATCGCGCTGCTTGCTGGCGGAGCAGTCTCAGACCATGGCAGTCGGGTTACGGCGCTCAAGAGCGTGGGATAAACGGGGACCCGAGGTAGCCCCACAGCCCCGTGATCCTGGCAGCCAGATCGCCCCTCCCGGTTGAGCATCACTCCTGTGCCTCCCGCTTGGATCATGGCCGCCACGTCCTTCCACCGGTCACCGATCATGAACGTGCGCTCCACGGGGAATGAAAAGAGGTGTGACGCCGTCAGGATCATCCCCGGCTTCGGCTTCCTGCAGGAACATCCTTCATCAGGGCGATGGGGGCAGAAAAAGGCCGCCATAATGTCACCACCATGCTCTCGAATGGCCGCGACCATTCGCTCGTGCATTTCCCAGAAGTCTTTCCACGCGATGATACCGCGGCCGAGCCCCGACTGGTTGCTGATCAGGATCGTCGCGATGCCGCGCTCTCGGAGCCATCGCAGGGAGTCGAGGGCGTCCGGGTAAAACTCCACTTCGCCCCAATGTTTAATATAATGGGGACTATCCCGGTTGATAACGCCGTCCCGATCCAGGAAAAGAACGGATTCGGACTCCCGTCGGATAGATCCGGTCCATATCAGCATTCACGCGCTCCGAGATCGTTCTTGACATCCGAGCAGACTCGGGAAGATACTGTTTTTTGTGGGATTTCTCTCTTTTCTATGAACGCTCATTCAGCCCGTGAGTCATCGCCTCCTATGCCCAGGCCCGGTCCGGCCTCCTGGGGGTGCCTCAGCAGTCATGCCTTGTAGAAACTGCGAATTGACTGGAGGGTAGCAAAAACACATGAATCAGGCAAGGCACCTCAACCGGCTCCAGGGAGCTCTCTTATATCGGTTCAATGATCCCGGCTTGCTCATTCGCGCGCTGGTACATCGGTCTTATGTGCATGACAGCGGACATTCCGACCAGAAAGATAATGAAACCCTGGAGTTTCTTGGAGATTCAGTGCTGAGCCTGGCTATCAGCCATCTCTTGTTTGAGCGATTTCCCGACTACACGGAAGGCGACCTCTCTCGCATCCGGTCGTCCATTGTCAACGAGCGTGAGCTGGCACGGTTGGCCGCGAGCCTCGGGTTGGGAGACTACATGTTTCTCGGCAAAGGAGAAGAGCTGACGGGCGGCCGCCAGAAGCCTTCGCTTCTGGCCGACACGCTGGAAGCGGTCCTCGCGGCGGTTTACCTGGATGGAGGTCTCGAAGAATCGTTCACCGTAGTGGAACGTCTCTTCTCCAGCTATCTCACCGCGGAGCACATCGAAAACCCGCTAAAGAAACTCGACAAAGACTTCAAAACCCAGCTGCAGGAGCTCGCCCAGGCGCGGTTCAAACAGACTCCGACCTATTCGCTGATCAAGGAAGAGGGACCGGACCACGAGAAAGTCTTCTTCATGGAGGTTTACCTGGGGAGAGAAATGCTGGAGCGTGGCTCGGGAAGGAGCAAGAAGGAAGCTCAACAGGACGCGGCGTGCCGCGCCATCAAAAAGCTCGAAGCACGGGCAATACCCCCTAACGCATAGTCAGTCCGGGATCGATACGTGGACCGTCAAGTGTGCTCGGCGCTCACAGATTCCACAGCCTCCCATCCGATACGCGGACGGTCTCCGGTCAAGTCGATGCCTTTGGTCGCAGCACCCGACGATTGGAAGTGACACCATGGAAAGCGTTTCTGATCTTCTGAGCGAAGCGAGGGCTCAAAAAGCGACTCCCCGTGGCGTCTTTCGAAGTGCCCCGGAGACGCTGCTCCCCCTGGCGCTGCTCCTTGCGATTGGCATCGCCTGGTACCTGGCGGCAGAACATCGCAAGTCGTTAGAAGCAGCGCTGATCAACAGCTATCAGGAAACCCAGCTCGAAATCGTTCGCGCGGTAGCTCGAAGCAGTGCGTTTTTCGTGCAAGAAAAGCTTCGCGAAGGAGAGCCCATCGAGGCGATCGAGCAGCAGATCTTCAAGGAGCTTGTCGAGCCCGTGCATTTGCTGAGCAGCGGCGATGCCTGGATCTACGCCCCCACGCATGTCGTCTTCGATCTCAGCACGGATTTTCCGGAGAATTACCGGGGCAAGAGCATGGCTGAGATCTTCAGGATACAGGCCCAACAGGGGGCTGCTCATTACGAGGAAATGACGAGCGATGTCATGAATGCCCGGGAAGGTGTCGGATGGTACGTTTGGCTTCCCGAGAAAGGCAAAGAGATCGCTGCGTGGACTCCGGTACGAGTGGGCACGCACATCTGGACCATTGGACTTTCCACGCCCCTTCGGGAAATCCTTCAAGTAACGGGTGCGGAGAGACAATCTGCCCTCGTTGCGATCATCCTCACAACCGCAACGCTGATGGGGATTGTTCTCACGGTAACGGCACTGTGGACCGCAAGGCACCGGCGGCGACTCGACAGTCAACTGCGTCAGAATAACATCGATCTCCAAAGCCTCGTCAGGGACCTCCAGGATGAGGTGGAGCGTAGAAAGCTTACGGAAGAAGCCCTGCAGGAGGTGAATGGACGCCTGAACACGCTTGTCGAAGCCATCCCGGACGCCATCACGTTCAAAGATACGGAAGGCCGTCACCTCATCGTCAACAGGGCCTTTGAGGCTCTCGCTTGCGAAGACGGCGAGTCAGCCGTTGGGAAAACCGACTTTGAGCTTTTCCCCCGGGAACTGGCATCGCAAAATCGCAAGAGTGACGAACTGGTCATTCGGAATCGATGCCTTCTCCAGACATCGGAGACCTTGACAACGCCGGGGGGTGACACGCTCTACTTTGAGACCAACCGGGCGCCGCTTTTCGGCAGGGAGGGATTGGTGGTCGGGATCGTCGGCGTCAGCCGCAACATCACCGACCATAGACGATCTGAATTGGAGAAGGAGCGGTTGATCGAGCAGCTGATGCATGCTCAAAAGATGGAGGCTGTCGGCCTATTGGCCGGCGGAGTGGCCCATGACCTGAACAATATCTTGACCGGGCTGGTAACGTACCCGGAGGTTTTGCTCAAGGCTCTGCCGGAAGACAGTCGACTGCGCAAACCGCTGAGCACGATCCAACGCTCGGGAGAAAAGGCCGCCGGCATCGTCCAGGACCTTCTCACCCTTTCACGCCGGGGCGTGTCTCACCAGCACGTGACCGATCTCAATCATCTGGTGAAGGAGTATCTCCAGGGCCCCACTCACGAGAAGCTGAGGGCCGAGCACCCGAACATCACGGAGCAGATCGAGCTGGCCGACGACCTGCTCTTCATCAAGGGATCGACGACACACCTCTCAAAGTCCATCGGCAACCTGGTCGTCAACGCGGTGGAAGCCATGGCCGACGGAGGCACCTTGACCATCAGAACATCCAACTGCTACGTGGACGATCGGCTGTTGGGAACAACCGATGTCTCCCAGGGAGAATACGTCAGACTGACCGTCTCCGACACGGGAGGGGCGATCAGTCCGGAAGACCTCAGCCGCATTTTCGAGCCGTTCTATACCCGAAAGGTCATGGGGCGCAGAGGAACGGGGCTCGGGCTTGCGGTGGTCTGGGGTACGATTCAGGATCACAACGGCTTTGTCAACGTGAAGAGTCAGCAAGGCGAAGGAACGACCTTCGAGCTTTACTTTCCCGTCACCCGCGAAAAGGCGGTTGAACGAGCCCAGTCCGCTCTTGCCGAGGGAATGATGGGAAGAGGCGAATCCATCCTGATCGTGGATGACATCGAGGACCAGCGTGAGATCGCGTCCGAAATGCTTGGCCTGCTGGGTTACCGGGTGATCGTCGCAGGGAGCGGAGAAGAAGCGCTGGCGCAGGCACGAAGCCATCCCGTGGACCTGGTGGTCCTCGATATGATCATGACCCCTGGCATGGACGGACTGGATACCTATCGGGAGCTCATCAAGGTTCAACCCGGTCTGAAAGCCGTGATCACCAGCGGCTACTCGGAAACGGATCGCGTCAAGGAGGCCCAAAGGCTCGGAGCTGGAGCTTACATCCGCAAGCCCTATCTGATGGAGGTTATCGGGAAAGCCATTCGCGAGGCTCTGGACCGATAACGCCAGTGCCGTCCCGCAGCACCCCGTTTTCCCTTGCCGTTTGGGGACTTCCATGGTACCCGATCAAGGTGGACTGCCGAGTCATTGTGAGCAAGAAGCGCTTTTGAGAGCGCACCGCATTGCCCGATTGCAAATTCCTTGCGACTTCAGATCCCAGGCTCATCACCAGCACGGTTGCGCACGCCCCTATCCATTGCCCCCCGCTGACGACCTTAGGATACCGAAATGATTTCGATTGGCAGTCCTTGTGAGAGGGCTCCATGTCCGGCTTGCCGCTTGCGAGACCGCGTGAGAAGAAGGCGTCAATCGCCGGACAGGGTCAAGGCTCGTCGGGCTGGCATGCAGCGCTGAAGGAGACGGGGTTCAGACACGGGGTGCAGAGAACAGCCACAAAAGCAAAGGGAGAGAAGTCATGCGTATTGTCTTGATCGGACAGGCTGCATTCGGCGCAAAAGCGCTCGAAGCATTAGTGGAGAAAGGGGAAAACATCGTCGCGGTCTACACGCCTCCAGATAGACCCGGCGGGAAGACGGATCCCACCAAGGAGGCGGCTCTCGCTCGCAATTTGCCCGTCCATCAGCCGGCCGGCTTCAAGAAGGAAGAAACATTCACGCAATACCTGACGTTGAAACCGGATCTGACCGTGCTGGCGTTTGTCACGGATATCATTCCCGCACGTTTCTTCGAGGCCCCGTCTGCGGGTGCCATCTGCTATCATCCCTCGATTCTGCCGCGTCACCGAGGGTCTAGCGCTATCAACTGGGCCTTGATCATGGGGGATTCCAAGACGGGGCTCACGATCTTTTGGCCGGACGGCGGCATTGACACGGGTCCCATTCTGCTGCAAAAGGAAATTCCCATTCTCCCGAGCGATACGACGGGAAGCTTGTACTTCAACCAGCTCTTTCCCATGGGAATCGAGGCGATTGTGGAATCGGTGGATCTCATCAAAGCCGGAAAAGCACCCAGGATCCCCCAGGACGAAGCCGGAGCCACGTACGAGCCTCCCTGCACCGACGCGGTTGCCTCGATCGACTGGAGCAAGAGCGGGCAGGAGGTCTATAATCTGGTGCGCGGCTGTGATCCACAGCCGGGGGCATTTGCCCTATGGAAAGGCGCAAAGACTCGCTTTTTCGGTGCCGGTCTCCAGAGTGGAGCAAGCGCGGCGGCGGGAACGCTCACCGCGGTCGACGGGGCAGGGATTCACATTGCTGTCTCCGGGGGCACCTTGACGGTGAGCAAGGTGAGGGGCGCGGGAGGAAAGGTGTCCGGTGCGGATTGGGCGGCAGAGGCGGGAGCAACGGTCGGGGACCGTTTCGACATCGTGCCAAGTCCTCCGCAGAATTTACGAATTGGGTAGCGACCGGACCGACCGGTCGTGACAAAGAGAGGATCAGAGCAAGAGGGCCATGTCAACCCAGATCCGGAAGGCGGTGATCGACCGCAAGACAAATGAAACCCAGATTCGACTCGAGCTTGGCCTTGATGGCACGGGACAGGTGGATCTCAAGACGGGGGTCCCGTTTCTGGATCACATGTTGACCCTCTTTGCCGTTCACGGTTTCTTCGACATCACGCTCCTCGCCGAAGGAGACGTCGAAATCGATGCCCATCACACGGTGGAAGACATTGGCATTTGTCTGGGCGAAGCCCTCTCAAGAGCCCTCGGGGACCGCAAATCGATCCGACGGTACGGACACGCCATGGTTCCCATGGATGAAGCCTGCGCTCGTGTGGTGCTCGACATTTCCAATCGGCCTTACCTGGTGCTCGAGACTCCAGACCTCGCGGATCGGGTCGGGCAGTTCGAAACCGAGCTGCTGCCGGAATTCTTTCGGGCAGTATGCCTCCGGGCCGGTTTGACCCTCCATATCCAGGTCCTCTACGGCCAGAACACGCACCACATGATCGAGGCGATATTCAAGGCGTTTGGACGTTCGTTGGACGACGCCACGCAGACGGACGAGCGGCGAACGGGCGTGCCGTCTTCGAAGGGAACGCTCTAAAGAAGGGCTAGGAGACCGGGGGATTAGGGGCAGGGGAGACGCGGTGATTCAGCGTCAGGGAGTCTTCCTCTTTCGCTCCTCTCCCAGTCTCCCTATCTCCTCATCGCCTCGTCTCGCACTGCCAAGGCGCGGTTCGATCTCCCGCCAGTTCCAAGGGGGCCCGAGGGCTGCACTGGCCTGTACTGGCCATGGCCAGCCACGGGGGAGGGGAGCCTCGAAGACAAGCGGTTCCTTGCGGGTGGGATGCTCAACGGTGAGCCTCCGTGCGAGCAAGGCGATTTGAGCCTGATCGAGCGGTGCGGTGGCACCATAGCGGATGTCCCCCACGATGGGGTGGCCGATGGAAGCGAGCTGGGCGCGGATCTGATGGCGTCTTCCCGTTTCGAGCTCAATTTCCAGCAGACTCCGTGCTCCGGATGAATCCAGGACGGAGTATCGGAGTCGGGCTTCCTGCCTGCCCGGTCCCGGCAAGAAGTCGACGTGCGTTGAGCGCTTGTCGCCGCGATCGAGGTAGTGAATGAGCTGAGCGGAAGGCTGGCGCGGGCGCCCCTCCACCACCGCCAGATACTCCTTACGGGTTCTTCCGAACCGGAACTGCTCGCTCAGTCGCGCTGCGGCCTTGGACGTTCTGGCGAAACAGACGACACCGGCCACGGGCCGGTCCAACCGATGAACCATGCCGAGGAAGACCCGGCCTGGCTTGCCGAACTTCCATTTGATCCAGTCCTTGGCCATTTCCAGCAGGGAGATGTCGCCGGTGTCGTCGCTCTGAACCAGGAGACCGGCGGGCTTGTACAGGGCGAGCAAGTGGTTGTCCAGGTAAAAAACGGGCCATTCCCCGATGAAAAAGTGCTCCATGTCCACACCGAAATGGTCCACGATTACGCTGAAGTCCGAAGGAAATGCCCTTGACTCGCAAGAAGCCCGAAAAACAACATAGGGAAACGAATTACAGCCCCGAAGGGATGGCGGTCATTCTCAAACGGTGCGGCATCACCCCGGATGGCTCGCAGCTCCACAAGCTATGGCTTTACCACCAGTTGCTGCGCGAGCACAATCTCGATCTCAACCTCACACGGATTCACAACTTCGAGAACATGGTGGTGAAGCTCTATGTCGACTCCATTCTTCCAGGGCGTATGGTCGACTTGCCCTCTCCCATGATGGATCTTGGGACAGGACCGGGAATGCCGGGCATCCCACTCAAGATATTTTTCCCTCATTTGGAGGTGGTGCTGGCGGAAAGCCGTGGTAAACGGGTGGCGTTCCTGCAAACGGTCATCGAGCAGCTCGGTTTGGAACGTGTCGAAATCATCGGGCGTACCATCACGCCGGAGATCGAGCGCCCGGTGGCTGCGGTCATTACTCGAGCGGTCGAGACCATTCAGGCCAGCCTTGAGCGGATCAGCGGCTGCCTCGTCCATGGGGGGCTTGCGGTCTTCATGAAAGGACCGCAGTGTCAGGAGGAAGTGGCGGCCGCTCAGGCGTCTTGTGGCCATTCGTATCGTTTGAAAGAGGATCACGCGTACCGACTTCCCCACACGACTCACGAAAGACGGCTGGTGATTTTCGAGCGTATCGACCAGCCGGCTCCCTCGGTGAGAAGAAAAGCCATGGAGCGCCACGGCATGAAGCGGATCGACAGTGAGCAAAACGACACGTTTAAGCAGCTCAGGACCTTGTTGACGACGAAAGGGATCCGGAAAGAGGGCAGGGCGATCGTCTGCGGCGCCAAGCTGGTTGACGAGGTACTGCGCCATTTCCCGGATCGTTGCGAGGGGTGGATTTCAAGCGGAGACAAATCGCCACCTCCTGAATACGCGCCGACGAGCTTGCGGTGGTACCAGCTGGCTCCCGGTCTGTTTCAGGAGATCGATTTGTTCGGAACCCACATGCCGCTGCTGCTCGTGCGCGTTGACGCGCCCTCGACCTGGGAGCCCGACGAGCCTTTTCCGGCCGGGTGTACGGTGCTTCTTCCCTTTCAAGATCCTGAAAACGTCGGTGCGGCCATACGGTCCGCCGTGGCTTTCGGAGCTTCCCAAATCATCCTTCTGTCGGAATGCGCCCACCCGTACCATCCAAAGGCATTGCGGGCTTCCGGGGGAGCTGTGTTTCAGACCAGCTTGAGACGCGGGCCTTCGATTGCGGACCTGCCAATGGATTTGGCCGTGGTATCCCTGTCATCCGAAGGCGTTGATGCCAGGACCTTCACTTTTCCGGATCGGTTTGGGTTGCTCCCTGGCGTCGAAGGTCCCGGGCTGCCCGGGCAGTGGAGAGCGGGATCCGTCTCCGTCCCGATTTCGAGGAAGGTGGAATCGCTCAACGCTGCAACGGCGCTGGCCATCGTTTTGTACGCGTGGAGAAGCCAAGCCGGGTGGACGACGGATTAGGCGGAGAGGGGAGGTGCCCCTGGGCTGCCAGGCGCACTCCCCCAAATGAGTCTTGTGGGCAGCTAGGATCGGTTGGGGATGACATCGATGACCACACGGCGGTTTTGTTGCCTACCGGCTTCCGTGGCATTGGTCGCAACGGGGCGGGTCTCACCGTAGCCACGAGCAGCAATGCGGCGTGGGTTCACCCCGGCGTTCACCAAGGCATCCGCCACAGACTGGGCCCGCCGGTCGGATAGGTCGAAGTTGCTGCGCTCGGAGCCCGTGCTGTCCGTGTGGCCGCCGACTTCGACGCGGGTTTCAGGGTAGCGGTTCAGAATGTCCGCGATGCGATAGACCTCATCTGTGCCACCGGGCTTCAGGCGGGCGGATCCCACATCGAACAGCACATCCGACCGCATCGTAATGGCCAGGTTGTCCTGATAACGCTGGACGCTGGCGCCTTCCATGCGTGCCATTTGAGCCCGAAATTCCTGCTCCTGGCGATCCATGTAGTTCCCAATCGCGCCTCCGATCAGGCCTCCGGCTGCGGCTCCCGCGACTGCCCCAATGACGGTTGAGGTGGTGTCTCGACCGATAGCCTGCCCCAGGACTGCCCCCGTCGCAGCGCCAACACCGACCCCGACCGCGGCCCCCTGCTCGGTCTTGCTCATGCCGGCGCATCCAGGGAGCAGCAAACCAATCGCCAATAACAGTGCGAAGCTCTTCTTCATGCTCATTTCTCCTTCTCCTTTTCTTGACTTGTGGCCTACGTCTTCAGAACCGCGAATGACCTTGGTCCGATGAAAGATAACGCACAATCTAACGAATTCGCCTCGAATGTGCAATCAACACACAAGCCTGTCGGGCATGAAAGCCTCGACATGGCTCATCCGGGAAGCTGCAGCCCGTCACGACTCAACCGAAAGGACCCCGGATCCGTTGATCCGATCTTCCTTCAAGGCCAGCAGGGCCTGGTTGGCCGCTTGAAGAGGAAAAAGCTGGACCTTCGGTCGGATCGGGATGCGCGCAGCCGTCTCCAACAGCTCTCTCCCGTCCTGCCGCGTGTTGGCTGTGACACTGTGAACATTCTTTTCGTAGAACAAGTGCTTCTCGTAATCCATGGCAGGAATCTCGGACATGTAGATGCCCGCGAGAGCCAGCGTGCCACCCTTGGTCAGGTGCTCGAGTGCAACAGGAACCAAATTGCCGGCAGGAGCAAAGATAATCGCACTGTCAGTGAGGACCGGCATGTCCTCGGCGCGCGAGCCCGCCCATTGTGCTCCCAAACTCAAGGCGAGCTGGGCGTGCGATTCATTGCGTGAGCACACATACACCTTGCATCCCCAGTGAATCGCGATTTGGATCACAATATGCGCAGATGAGCCGAAGCCATACAAAGCCAGCCTCTGCCCGGGTTGAACGAGACTCCGCTTGAGGCTCCGGTACCCGATGATCCCGGCACACAGCAGGGGGGTGGCCTCGGCATCGGCAAGCCCATGAGGGATTCTGTACGCAAAGGCTTCGGGGACAACGGTGTACTCCGCATAGCCACCCCATTGGTGATACCCGGTGAAGCGCTGCTTCTCGCAAAGATTTTCTTGACCGGAGGTGCAGAAATGACATTCGCCGCACGTGTGGTGAAGCCAGGCAATCCCGACGCGCTCCCCCACATCAAAACGCGTTGCATCGCGGCCGAGCGCATCAACAGTGCCAACCACCTGATGACCGGGAACGACTGGATGTCCCGGAAAGGGGAGCTCTTCCTCGATGATGTGCAGGTCGGTGCGGCAAATCCCGCAGGTCTTGACGCGCACGCGTACCTGGCCCGGCCCGGGCTCGGGGTCGGGAACGTCCTTCCACTGAAGGGGAGCAGTTTCAATGGGGGCACAGCTCGAAAGAACCATTGCTTTCATCGGCTTCTGTCCTTGTGATGGAAGTGATCGTCGGAGAACAACGTCCTCTCTGTGTGGATCCGCAAGATCACACCGGTGCTCCACCGCTTTGTAGGTTGATTTGTGGAATCCATTCTCTCATAATGCGGCCATGACAGGCAACTGAAGGTGGCAGGCTCCGGGGAAGTGGATGCTCAGCAAACAACAAGAAGGACCGTCTCACAGGCTTGCGACGGGGAATACGCTCCCGAGGAGGGCAAGGCGCCTTGCTGTTTTGCTAGGAACCGTACTCCTTGCTGTGCTCCTTGCCGTTCACTTCCCGGTGACCCAGCGTCTCGTACTGGAACGGGTGTCCTACTGGATCGAGTCGGAGACGGGAATCAGCGTTCTGTGCGGGGGGGGCTGGTGGCTTCCTTTTTTCGGAATTCACGTTCGTGATCTGGAAGTCCGTCTTGCTGGCAACAGGGTTCTCTCATGCCCCGAGGCGGCGCTTGATTTCGAGATCTCCTTTCGCCGCCCGTGGATTGGTCTGAGGGGCCTTCGGCTCACCAGACCGTTCTTGCGCCTGCAGAAGGTCAATGGGAAGCTGCTTGTGCTCGATGGGAGTACTCTGACATGGGCCGCACACGGCGAGAAAGAGACTACCCGACGGAGCCGAGATTCCATCTGGTCGATCGATCCTGAAGGAATGAGCATTCAGATCGTTTCCGGAGAGATTACGGCCTTGCAGAATGGGTCTCGCGTACTGGATATCAAGGGAATCAACGGGTCGTTGGTGCTGAAACCGGATGGTGAGATCGTGGCGCCGTTCGTGAACCTTGACCCATTCAAGCATTACAACCGGGAAGGCAAACCTAGCCTCCTCGGGCAATAGGATAGCTGGTATCCCGTTTGTTTTGGAACGCCCCTAATGGTCCTTCCGGACATGAGGTGGGACCCTACCTTGAGGAGCGGTGTCCGATGAAGATGCAGGAAGTGAGAGCGAAAGCGAAGGCGATGGGGATCAACTCCTTTGGCAAGAGCAAGGTCGAGCTGATCCGCGAAATCCAGCGCGCGGAAGGCAACTTTGACTGTTATGGTCGTGCGGGGGAATCCTGCGACCAGAACGATTGCTGTTTTCGAGAGTCCTGCCTTGATCGAGTGAAATGATAACGGAACTGAAGAAAGGTGCTCGCTAGTGGAACATGAAACGACAGATCCGAACCTCTTGATGACTCTCCAGAATAGCAAGAAGCCCGATCAGCTTATTCACGTGGTTCGGGACGAATCCAGCGGTTACTATGAGACCCGCGGTCTCAGGCAGCTCTTCGGAGTCGAAGAAATCAGGATCGAAGCAGGTGAGCTGGCCTTTGCCGTTCAGGACTACGCCCAAGTGCTCTCTTTTCTCATGGAGACCATGTCGGCAGCCAGGGATTTCGGCTTGCCGTACGCCTACCAGGATCTTTTTGAATTTGCCAATGTGCGTTACTCACTTTACCGGCGAGACGGTTTTCGGTTCCTCAAGAAGCTGGAATGATTCGGCGAAGAGTATGCTGGGCACGGCCCGTGAGCCTGAAGGCCGGCTCGGATTGACAGTTCAGGGCTTCCCTGGTATTTTCCGCCCACTCGAAAGATGGGCAGAAGTGACTCGTTTGTCTTGAAGAAACCCCAAAACTGGAGGACTCGATGAAGAAACTGGCGCTCGTCCTGGTGACACTGGCACTGGCATCCGGCAACGCGTTTGCTTCCGACCCGGCTTTAAAAGGGCCCATCAAGATCGGTCTGATGGCTCCCATCACGGGGTCGTACGCGAGCGAGGGGCAGGAGATGAAACAGGTGCTGGATCTGCTTGCCGAAGAGCTGAACGCAAAGGGCGGAATCCAAAGCCAGAAGATCGAGGTCATCACCCAGGACGATGGAAGCGAGGCGAAGACGTCCGCCTTGGCTGCACAACGGCTCGTGACTCAAGGTGTTATCGCTGTCGTAGGGACATACGGATCCTCCGTGACGGAGCCCAGCCAGAGCATTTTCAACGAGAGCAAGATCCCCCAGATCGCAAACGGCTCAACGGCGGTGAGGCTGACGGAAAAGGGATTGAAGTACTTCTTTAGGACCTGCCCTCGCGATGACGAGCAGGGGAAAGTCGCTGCCCAAACCATTCAGAAGCTCGGCGTGAAGAAGCTCGCCATTCTTCACGACAACAGCACGTACGCCAAGGGGCTCGCTGATGAGACGAAAGCCCTCCTGAAGGACGTTGAAGTGGTTTTCTTCGATGCCCTTACGCCCAAGGAACAAGATTACACCACGATCCTGACCAAGCTCAAGGCCGCCAACCCGGATTTCGTCTTCTTCACGGGTTACTACGGCGAGGTGGGACTGCTCCTGAAGCAGAAGAAGGACATGGGCTGGAAAGTTCCGTTCATGGGGGGAGACGCCACCAACAACCCCGATCTTGTGAAGATTGCAGGGAAAGAAGCGGCAGCTGGCTTCTATTTCCTCACTCCGCCGCTCCCCAAGGACCTGCCGAACGAAGAGGCGCGATCCTTGGTGACTTCCTTCACGAAGAAATACGGCACGGCTCCTAGCTCCATCTATTCGCTTCTGGCCGGGGACGGTTTTCGTGTACTCGTTGAGGCCATCGACAAGACCAAGTCTACTGATCCGGACAAGCTGAACGATTATCTCAAGAAGACCTTAAAGGATTTCCCCGGGCTGACTGGCAAGATCGCCTTCAATGAAAAGGGTGACCGCGTCGGCGAAGTCTACCGAGTGTACAAAGTGAACGAGGAAGGTCAGTTTATCCTGCAGCCGTAACCGGGAACACCGGACCAGGACGCTGCGTTTATCGAGGAGCGGTACGAGGGTGACTGGAGTGACCCCTCTCAGGGTGGGCGGTAGCCTCGGCAAATAGAATCAGCTGAATCGTGAACTTGGCTCCGAAATGGTCTCCCATTCTGGACTGCTCCCGTACCCACTCATAGGGTTGCCAGTAACGGTGCCCTTGTAGGGCTAGGCAAGCCACCGGCTTTGCCGGTGGCTTGCCTCTGACTTCTCTTTCCATCAGACGTCCCGCTTGCCTCTTTCCTTTCGGGATTCCCGCTTCCAGTCCGGACCACGCTTGCCTCTCTGGCGCGGTTTGGCCGCTGGATCACCACGGCCCTGTGAGACCGCAGAGCCTTCCTGGAAATGTGCCTCCGTGACGAAAAAAGACCCCGGAGTGCCGACTCCCGGTCCAGATGCTTTCCGGATGGGCTTGTCCTTCCTCCTTTCGCCCGATTTCGTGGAATCCTCCTCCCGGACCAAGGGCATGATGAGGCAGGCAGGAGAGATCTCCTGGACCAGAAAAAGGGGGCCTCCCGCGGCAAGGAAACGCGTGCCCTCCAAAGCCGCCTGATCGGTCTGGACTTCGATGACGATTCCGTCGGGATCTCTTCGCCTGGCAATTCGAAGCGCCATTTCCCGGTCGGCCAGAAGGGGAAGCATGGTCCGGCTCGTAGGACGCAGTCCATCTTCCTTAACCTGGGAGAACCGTCGCCGCGAGCACCCGTAGAAGAGCCTGCGAGGGAGGTTTTCGGCCTCGGCATAAGGAGGTAAGACGAACCCCTCTTTAAGGCGACAACGCTTCCCGTCCAAATGGATCGGGAATTCAATCCCCAAGTACTCGATTTCCCGAATATGACTTTCGCGAATGAAGCGCAGGGAAGGGTCCTCCTGCAGGACCCAGTAAAGCTCCTTCCAGGGCATCGACCCGTCAGCATCCCAGAAAAGGCCGTGCTCGCCGGGGGAATGACAAAGAATGTAGCTCAAGGTCTTTGCAATGGTCTTGGGGTTGTAAATGGCACACATCGTAAAATTATGAGGACCTCGCTGTTTCGGAAGCGGCACCATCCTGACTCCCGAGAGCCTCGATGATCTCGAGCGCCATGGTCGCCTATTCAATCGCCTCATCGCCGAGAATCTGAATCACGGGGGGAATGACGGTCCGCGCGATGCTGCTCATCGAGCCGCCGCCGAGGACGACTTCGAGTCGGCCGCAGCACGTTTCGGAAGCGAGGCGTTTCATCATGGTTGCGATCTGCTTGTCGGCCTCGACGCTGAGTCCTAGGTCGCCGTAGTCCCCCTGATGCGTATCGAAGCCAAAATACCAGAAGATGAGCTCGGGGCGAAAGCTCTTCACACGAGGCTCAAAGGCTTCAGAAGCCGCACGGACATATCGGGTGTCCACGTCGTCGTCAACGGGACCGCCAGGCGGGAAGCACCACCGGGAGGCTCCAGGAGCCCTGATATCCACCTTCGTACCGTCCGAGGATTCCTGATCCATCGAGCACACACAGACGTGGAGCACATTCGGATCATCGCGGACGAGGGCGCGCGTGCCGTCACCGTGATGGGCATCCGTGTCGAGAATGGCGATGCGTTGAATGCCATGGCTTTCCCGAAGGGTGTGGATGGCAAGCACCACATCGTTGAAGCAACAATACCCGCCAAAGAAGTCCTTTCCCGAATGGTGCCCGCCGGCACCGATGAAAACGAAGGCATTGCGGATTTCATTCGAAGCGATCTTTTCTGCGGCCAGGACGACACCTCCCGCGGAATGCCACGCCGTGGAGCAGAGCGGGTCGCGCCTGACGCCTTCGAGCAGGTCGCGGGTGTGCACCTTGAGAAGCAGCTCCTCCGAAATTGGAGGAGACTCGAAGAGGCGAAAGCGGGGGTTGTCCATGAAGGGTTTCAGTGCCTTGGGAAAGTCAAAGAGACGCGAGCCCTGAGTGAGGTAGCTCTTGCGGCTGAAACTGGGGTGGTAGACGATCCCGGTAACAGGGGGAGTTGAAACCCGCAGGCTTGACTCGGTCATCATGGGCGAGCTCCAGTTAAGTTGACATAATATATCTTATCGGACGTCATGCTTGTGTGGCGCCAAGACGGACCTCCTGGCAACCCTTGTGACAGTCCCGTTTTTTCCCCTTGACTTCTAAGCACCGCTCCACTATAAACCGTCTTCGCAACTGAGCGGGAATAACTCAGCGGTAGAGTGCAACCTTGCCAAGGTTGAAGTCGCGGGTTCAAATCCCGTTTCCCGCTCCAACGAAAATCCAGGGTGGTTTCAAACCACCCTTTTTTTTACAACCCGCTCGTCGAATCGACTCTCCCTTTCAGCCGGATGCCATGTCAACGGAGCCAGCAAGCCCAGAATCCAGCCCGGCCAAAAGGAACCGTTCCCCAAAAGATCGGTTGAAGAACTTCTACGCCCACTTCGAGCACAAAGACCACGTTCTGGTCACCATCGACCCCGATCCCGATGCCATCGGCTCCGCACTGGCGGTCAAACGCCTTCTCTGGCGCAAGGTTCAGTCCTGCACCATCGGCATCATACGCCCCATTCGACGGCTTAACAACCTCACTATGGTCCGGCTCCTGAGACTTCCCATGGTGCAACTGCAGAAAGCCGTGATCCCGAAGCATGACAAGTGCGTGGTGGTGGACGGACAGCCCCACCACAACGAGCTCTTTCGGCAATTTTCCTATGAAGTGGTGATCGACCATCATCCGCACAACCTGGAGATCGCTGCCCCATTTGTGGATGTTCGCCCTAGCCTTGGCGCGACCTCGACCATTTTGACCGAATATCTCAAGGCCGCCGGCATCAAGCCAGCTCAGGCACTGGCCACCACCTTGATTTATGGCATCAAGACAGACACTCGAAGCTTCGAGAGACACACGCATGTCTCGGACATCGAAGCCTTCCGCTATCTGTTTCCCCTGGCCAACCACAGCGTTCTGAGAAAGATCGAGATCTCGGATTTGTCCCTCAAAGACCTGCGTTTCTTCCACAAGGCGGTCGAGCGCAAGCATGTGGTCAAGGACAGGATGTTCGTCCACCTGGACGAGGTTACAACGGCGGACATCCTGGTTGAGATCGCGGAGTTCTTGCTCAAGGTCCACAATGTTTCGTGGAGTATCATTTCGGGGACATTTGAAGGGAGCCTCATTATCGTGGTTCGCAATGACGGATACCGCAAAGATGCCGGCAAGCTCGTAAGGCGCGCATTCGGAGAGCTGGGGTGCGCAGGCGGCCATCAGGCGATGGCACGAGCCGAAATCCCGCTCAAGAACCTTTCCAAGCATCTGGGCAGCCGATCATCCGCAGCCATCGAAGCCTTCATTCGCCGGCAGATGTCCCCCATTTCCCAAAGCTGACAAGCAGTTGAAGCCCTCGTTTCGAAAACAGGTGGAGATTTTCGCGGACGGCGCATGCTCCGGCAATCCTGGTCCAGGCGGCTGGGGCGCTCTTCTTCGCTACAAGGGCGTGGAGAAGGAGCTCAGCGGATTTGATCCCATGACCACGAACAACCGCATGGAGATGACGGCCGTAATCGAGGCCCTCGGGGCCCTCAAAGAGCCCTGCTCCGTTGTCATCTGCACCGACTCCCAGTACCTGCGCGATGGCATCACCTCCTGGATTCACAAGTGGAAGCGCAACGGCTGGCTGACCAGTGGGAGGGAGCCTGTCAAGAACAAGGACCTTTGGGAAGCCCTGGATGAAGCCGTCCAAAGACACCGGGTCGAGTGGAAATGGGTAAAGGGTCATGCCGGACACCCGGAAAACGAGCGCTGTGACGCCCTTGCGCGGCA
This sequence comes from uncultured Syntrophobacteraceae bacterium, assembly GCA_937889795.1. Taxonomy (GTDB): domain Bacteria; phylum Desulfobacterota; class Syntrophobacteria; order Syntrophobacterales; family Syntrophobacteraceae; genus CALBZH01. The sequence goes on from CALBZH010000077.1 coordinate 18,197, forward strand.
GGCGGTTCGAAATGGGGCGGTCTCACGGCTGCACGACTAGAGTCTGAAGTGAGAAAATGGGTTATAAGGAGTTGGCCTGAGACAATCCACGGGTGTGGCGGTGAAGCATTCAGAGGCGTGGGCGTGCGATTGTGAATGACACGACAGAAAGCTTGACGAAAGATGATGCGTCCGCCCACGAGACGCCCCGGGAAGTGGTGCTGTACATGCTCCACTGTGGTCTCGACGGGAAGCTTTTGCAGGAGATCTGCAGACAGCACGGATTTGAATTGACCATCCATCAATTCCCCCGGGAAGAGCTCTTCGCCTATCAGATGCACGAGAAGCGCAAGGCTCCCGATCTGATTCTCATTCGGGGCCACTTCATTTCTCTCCTTCACGAGGTCGACAAGAAGCGAAACATCCCCTACGTGGTCGTATCTTCGAAGCTCAAGTACGGGGACGGTCAGCCCGTCTTCATCCATGCGGACCATGGTTACGGGGAAAGCAACCGCCTGAGCCTTTATCACTCGCTCGCAGAGACCATTAAAGGGATGATCCAAACGCGCTTGGGCCTACCGACGGAGCCAGACACACCGAAGTCAGAGCAGGCATAACTGTCGCCGGCTACCCGTCTTTTCGAACGACAATGTGTCAACGAGGGAAGGTGCGGGTTGAAGATCGTCTATCACGAGAGCTACCTGACAGCCTATTTCACCGCAACGGTGGAGAGTCCGCTCCGAGCCAGAGTTATCTACCAGAAGTTGCGCCAGCATTACGACACGGTCTCTCCAGAGCCAGCTTCGATAGCGGACATCCTTCGCGTTCACTCCCGAGACCATGTGGACCGGGTCAGGCAGGAGGGAAAGGATATCTTCGAGACGGCCCTGCTGGCTGCTGGAGGAGCGCTCACGGCAGCTCGCACGGCTCTTGCGGGAGAGAGCGCTTTCGCTGTGATTCGGCCGCCTGGTCACCACGCACGGAGATCCTCGTTTGGAGGGTTTTGCTTTTTTAACAATATGGCGGTCGCTCTTGCGGCCCTGCTCGACAGTGGCGCGATTCGATCGGCGGCGGTGGTGGATTTCGATATGCACTGGGGCGACGGTACGGCGGACATCTTTTCCGCGACATCGGCGGTGAGCATCGTCGATGTGTGTGCTCGGGACCGCGAAGTTTATTTGAAGACGCTTCTCGGCGAGATGGGACGGCTCCCCCAGGTCGATCTGATCGGGGCATCCGCCGGTTTTGACCTTTACGCTCGTGATTGGGGTGCACTGCTCGAGACGGAGGACTATCATTCGATGGGGAGAGCGATCCGCCAAGCAGCCATCGAGAAAGCCAACGGGCGTGTCTTCGGGATCCTGGAAGGAGGGTATTACCTGAATGACCTGGGCGCAAACGCCCTCGCCTTCTGCCGTGGATTGGACGGTTCGGAGCTCTGACCCGCGATCGCTCGTCCCCCTCCGTCTCTTCCACTCCCTGTCGAGGAGGGGTTATAGGGGTACACCGATCCCGCTTCTCGGAAAATAGACTTGAAAGGAAGTCCCTGAGCCCGGCTCACTCCGCACGACGATGTGTCCCTGATGCTGTCTCACGATGCCATACACCGTTGAAAGCCCCAGGCCGGTACCCCGGCCCAGTGTCTTGGTCGTGAAGAAGGGATCGAAAATCCTGGCAAGGGTGTCGCGGTCCATCCCAGTGCCCGTGTCGCTGATTTTCATGAGGGTGTACGAGCCCGGTGTGAGTCCGTTTGGCCTCAGAGAGTGTTCCTCCTGATCAACGATGACGTCTGTGGTCTCGATGGTCAGAACGCCTCCTTCCGGCATCGCATCCTGAGCGTTGACGGCGAGGTTCAACAGGATTTGCTCGATCTGCCCCGCGTCCCCGCTGACAAGCCCCACCCCTTCGGAGAGGTGGGTTTCAATAGCCACATTCTCCCGGATCATGCGCCGCAGCATGCTCTCGAAACCTCGGATCACGGAATTGAGATCGATTGGCCGGATTTCGAGGGTCTGCTTTCTGGCGAAGGCCAGAAGCTGTTTCGTGAGGTCCCTGGCGCGCTCGGCGGCACGGATGATTTGCTGCAGATCATCGGCATGCTGATGGTCCTTCGAGATGTCGTCGCGAATCAATTCGGCGTAGCCGAGGATCGGTGTGAGCATGTTGTTGAAATCGTGGGCCACACCACCCGCCAGTTGTCCGAGCGACTCGAGTCTTCTCACTTGCATGAGCTGCTCTTCCAGCTTGATCCGCTCCTCTTCCGCGTTCTTTCGCTCGGTGATATCGAGGGCCGTGAAGGTGACTCCCTTGGAATGATCGTCCGTATCGAACGGGGTTGAGCTCAACAGAATGTGGATGATCTTCCCGTCTTTGCGCTGCCAGCGTGTTTCGACCGTTCCGGTCCCTTTCTCCGAGATTTGACGATATTTTTCGCGTCCGACCCACTCGAAGTCCTCATCCGACGGGTACAGCATGCGCGCGCTTTGCCCCAGGAGATCCTCCCTGTCATAGCCGGTGATTTCGCACAGCCGGTCGTTGGCCTCCACGATCACACGGTCCACGACAACCCCAATTCCCGTGGGAGCGGCAAGAAAGATGCTTCGGAGCTTTTCCTCGTTGCGTCGCAAGGCACGTTCGGCCCTGACGCGATTCTCGA
>CALBZH010000078.1 GCA_937889795.1 uncultured Syntrophobacteraceae bacterium
CGAGATATCCACTCGTGACTGGAGTTCAGACGTGTGCTCTTCCGATCTGGCAATCAGCTCGCCGTTGCGGTCAACAACGCCCGTCTCTATGAAGCCCTGGGCGCGAATGTAGCCGAATTGAAACGGCAGAAGGAAGCCATCGAATTCTTCGCCTATTCGGTCAGTCACGATCTCAAGAGCCCGGCGATCGGCATCCATGGCCTGACCAGGAGACTGAAGAAGGGATATGCCAGCTGCCTGAACGACAAAGGGCGTCAGTATTGCGATCAAATCCTCAAGGGAGCCGAGCAGGTAGTCCGGCTCGTTGATCGCATCAACGCCTACATCATGGCCAAGGAAGCCCGGATGCGGTTCGAGAGCTTCCGGATGAAGGAAGTGGTCGAGACCATCCGCAACGAGTTTGCGGATGCGTTGACCCTGAGAAAGGTCCGGTGGGAGGAGCCTGATGTGCTACCGGTCATCGTGGGGGACAAGATTCTCCTGATGCGCATTTTTCGCAACCTGGTGGACAATGCCTTGAAATACGGGGGAATTGAGCTCACCCGCATTAGCATCCTGTACCGGGAGGAAGTGGACCGTCACGTCTTTTCGGTGAGCGACGACGGGGTTAGTCTGTCGACGGAGGATCCGGACCGCCTGTTCCAATTGTTCCGCCGCGCCGAGACATCGAAGGGTGTCGAAGGAACCGGTCTTGGCCTGGCGACGGTGAAGGAGATTGCGGAGCGCCACCAGGGAACGGTCTGGCTGGATCAGAAAGGCGGCAAGGGGACCACGTTCTGCGTCTCCATCTCCAAGAAGCTCAAGAAGGCGAGGTGAGTCGAGCTTTTGTGCCGGCTTGCGACACGCCATGGATTTCTCCTAGTTGTACAGCGAACGGGTTGAATTCGGACCTTTGTCATCCCGAACGAATGTGAGGGATTCTTGGATTTCTCCCTTTGGTCGAAATGACAGGAGGCCCGCTTCTTGGCCATTCGGAGCCTATTGCCTCGCTTCATTCACACCCCACTCTGCAATGCATTCCATGACTTGTCCGACGGGTGATCGGGAAGACGCTGCAGGAGCTTGCCCCCATGACCATTCACAATCTGGATAGAATCTTTCGACCCGCCGCGGTTGCGGTCATCGGGGCAAGCGAAAAGCAGGGGAGTATCGGCCGTGCCTTGATGGAGAACATGGTGAAGGCCGGCTACAAGGGAGCGCTCTATCCGGTCAATCCCCGCTATCGGGAGCTGTTCGGGCTCAGGAGCTTTGAGTCGCTCAGGGCCGTGGATGGTCCTGTCGACCTGGCGGTCATCGCCATTCCCATCACAAGCGTTCCCGAGGCGATCGAAGAATGCGCGGCTGCATCCGTCGGCGGTGCGGTCATTATCTCTGCCGGAGGGAAGGAAACGGGAGAAAAGGGTCGCGAGATGGAGCGTCGGATCCTGGAGGCGGCTCGAAAAGGGAGTGTGCGTCTCATCGGACCCAACTGCCTGGGAATCGTCGTCGCTGAATCCGGCCTGAATGCGAGCTTTGCCCATCACATGCCCCTGCCCGGGAAGCTCGCCTTCGTTTCCCAGAGTGGAGCCATCTGCACCGCCATTCTGGATGTTTCCATCAAGGAGAGGATCGGCTTCCGGTATTTCGTGAGCGTGGGAAGCATGCTCGATGTCGACTTTGGCGACCTTGTGAACTATCTGGGGCAGGATCCCGAGGTGAGCAGCATTGTGCTCTATGTGGAAAGCCTCACCTCGTTTCGCAAGTTCATGAGCGCGGCGCGTGCCGTTTCCCGGATCAAGCCCATCGTCGTGCTGAAGGCGGGACGGTCTCCCGCCGGGGCCAAGGCGGCGGCGTCCCACACGGGGGCGCTCGCAGGCTCCGACGAAGTCTACGACACGGCGTTTCGCAGGGCCGGCATCCTTCGTGTGGAGAGCATCGAGGAGCTTTTTGACTGCGCGGAGCTCATGGCGAAGCAGCCCCGTCCCTCGGGATCCGGGCTCGCGATCATCACGAATTCAGGGGGGCCTGGGGTCATGGCGGCGGATGCCCTGGCGAGCTTCGGCATGGATCCGGCGCCCCTGAGCGATGCGACCCTTTCGCGTCTGAATGAGGTCCTGCCATCGTTTTGGAGCCACGGGAACCCGATCGACATTCTGGGAGATGCCCCGGCCGAGCGGTACTACCGAGCGGTCGAGATCTGTGTGGACGCGCCGGAGATCAACGCCCTTCTGATCATGATGTGCCCTCAGGCCTTGAGTGATCCGACGGCCGTGGCCGAGACCCTGGTGAGTTTGTTCCGCAACAGGCGCCTCTCGATCTTCACCGTTTGGCTCGGGGCCTCGGATGTGGAAAGGGCGCGAGATCTTTAACAATGCCGGAATTCCCACCTACGAGACTCCGGAGCGGGCGATCGGGGCCTTCATGAGCATGGTGACCTACACGCGCAACTTGGAATTACTCCAGCAGGCGCCCCCCAAGCTGCCCCGCGACCTCACCTTCGACCAGGAGGCGGCCCGACAGCTCGTCGATGCCGCGTTGGCAAGCGGACATGCCACCCTCACCGAGGTCGAATCCAAAGCTTTGCTCACGTATTACGGCATCCCCGTGAATCCGACGGAAGTGGCCGGCTCGGCGGAGGAAGCCGTGGCGTCGGCGAATCGGGTCGGGTACCCCGTCGTGATGAAGATCCATTCCCGAGCGATCACCCACAAGTCGGAAGCGCAGGGGGTGGTGCTGGACCTGCGGGATGGCAAAGCCGTGCGCCGCTCCTATGCGGAGGTTAGATCGGAAGAGCACACGTCTGAACTCCAGTCACGAGTGGATATCTCG
>CALBZH010000079.1 GCA_937889795.1 uncultured Syntrophobacteraceae bacterium
CGGGGCTCCTTGCCGAGCTGGGGCTCACCCATCTTGCCAAGAGCCGGGCGGATCGATTGTCCGGAGGAGAGCGTCGTCGAGTGGAGATCACGCGGGCTCTGGTTACGAGCCCGAGCTTCATCTTGCTGGATGAGCCGTTTGCCGGGATTGATCCCATCGCCGTCCTCGATATCCAGGGGCTGATTCGCTCGCTCAAGGAAAAAGGAATCGGCGTGCTCATATCGGACCACAATGTGCGGGAGACCCTCAAAGTGTGTGACTGGGCGTACATCATGCACGAGGGCAGAATCCTCGAACAGGGAGATCCGGTCACCATCTCTCAGAGTGATCTCGCACGCAGAACTTATCTTGGTGACCAATTCAGCTTGTCCTAGGCGGTAGGATTGGATTATGGCAGCACTCGAGCTCAAACAACAGCTGAAGCTCAGCCAGCAGCTGATCATGACACCGCAGCTGCAGCAGGCCATCAAGCTCCTGCAACTGTCCCGGCTAGAGCTTCTCGAGACCATCAATCAAGAGTTGGAGACCAACCCGGTCCTGGAGGAAGGTCAGGAGGACTCTCACGAGCAGGACGACGTGTTGAACGCGGATGGTGCCGCTGAGGATGCCTACGGTGAGGTGGAGGTCGTCGAGCGGGTTCGAGAGGATTTCGACTGGGAGTCGTATCTCGACGAATACAGCTCGGGGACGCCCGTTCTGATGGAGAGCGAGTCGAGCAAGGAATGGCCTTCCTATGACCACAAGCTCACGCTTCCCACGACCCTCGAAGACCATCTTGCCTGGCAGCTCCGATTTTCAGACATGACCGATGCCGAAAAGGAAATCGGGGTTCTCATTATCGGAAACCTTAATATTGACGGTTACCTGGACGCCACCATCGAAGAGATCGCGGAGATGGCCGGAGTGACACCGGAGGCCGTTGAGGCCGTTCTTGCCAAAATCCAGCTCTTCGAGCCCATCGGGGTTGCGGCGCGCAATCTCCAGGAGTGTTTGATGGTCCAGGCGCGCAACCTTGAGCCTCCGTGCGAGCTGCTGGTCGAAATCATCGACAAGGGCCTCCAGTTTCTGGAGAGCAAGAACTATCCCGCCCTGGTGAGGAGCCTGAAGAAACCCCAGGATGAAGTGCGCGAGGCGGTGGAGATGCTCCTGCACCTGAATCCCAGGCCTGGCAGGGCCTACACCGAGGAAAACGTCGAATATGTCAGCCCGGACCTTTATGTGCTGAAAGTCGACGGAGAGTATGTGATTGTCCTTAACGAAGACGGGATGCCTAAGCTTCGAGTGAGCTCCTATTATAAAGAGGCTTTAAGCCCGGATGCAATTATCCCAGCTGACGCCAAGGACTATATTCATAACAAATTGCGTTCGGCTGCATGGTTAATTAAGAGCATTCATCAACGCCAACGAACACTATATAAAGTTGCGCAAAGTATAGTTAAGCTGCAGTCAGATTTTTTTGAAAAGGGAGTTGCTTATCTAAAACCAATGGTGCTTCGGGATGTTGCCGAAGATGTTGGTATGCATGAATCTACCATAAGCCGGGTTACCGCTAATAAGTACATGCACACGACTCACGGCATTTTTGAGTTGAAATATTTCTTCAACAGCTCCATAAACAGCGTCATGGGGGAGGCAGTTGCCTCTGAAAGTGTCAAGGAGCGGATCCGGCAGCTGATCAAAGAGGAGGATGGGTCGAAGCCCTACAGCGATCAGGACATCGTCGAGCTTCTCGAGCGGGAAAACATCAGCATTGCCCGAAGGACCGTGGCCAAGTATAGGGAGCTATTGGGGATTCTGCCTTCGAACAAGCGAAAGCGGACTTTTTGGAATGGATAGCGCGAACGACCCCGTTGACTGTTCAAACGCAATCGGAAACTCGAATCAAAGGCGTGGAGGAGGAAGAGAGTCATGCTCATCAATGTCACCTTCAGACACATCGAGCCGTCGGCACCTCTCAGGGAGTATGCCGAGGAAAAGATATCACGGGTGAAGAAGTACATCGAGGAGCCCATCGAGGCGCATGTGGTGTTGAAAGTCGAAAAATTCCGTCATATTGCGGAAGTAACGATTGATGCCAACGGCCTGCGGCTGAACGGCACGGAAGAAACGGAAGACATGTACTCGTCCATCGATATGGTGGCCGATACCATCGAGGCTCAGGTCCGGAAGAACAAAGACAAGTTCCGTCGGCGCAAATCGGGGTCTTCGCTCAAGGAAATGGCGGGCCTGGCTGACTCGACGGCGGTCCCCTTCGAGGAGGAGGACCAGGAGCGTCGTGTGATTCGAACCGAGCAGATCAACGCCAAGCCCATGGATGTGGACGAGGCAGCGATGCAGCTCAGCCGCTCCAATGGGGAATTCCTGGTCTTCACGAACCGCGTGACCAACCGTGTCAACGTTCTGTACCGTCGAAAGGACGGGCATTACGGACTCATCGAAACGGTGGGATAGGAGAGCCGCGCGGTATGCGCCGCCATAAATAGTTGGGAGGCTTCTGGCGATACGTCCTTCCCTTCGTGAAGCGGGCTGCTCCCGTGCCATTGGGCAGACGCGCTGCGCTCGGTCAGATGATACCGTCGGGATGGATTGCCGGCAGCAAGGCTCAATCATGAGGACCCAGGGGGTCTCCCCTCCCTGGGTACTCGTTTTTGCTGAGAAAACAGGATATTTTGGTCGTCTTCCGACTGGCCCTGGTGACGGCGGCGGACGAACCCGATGAGGGATCCATGAAAATCCTCGATATACTGGATAAGCAGGCGATCGTTCCGGAACTGAAAGGAAGCACCAAGAAGCAGATCCTTGAGGAGCTTATCGATGCACTCCTGGAGCAGAAGCCGCAGCTCGATCGTGAACGACTGATGAGGGTCCTTCTGGATCGGGAGCGGCTCGGGAGCACGGGAATCGGTGACGGAATTGCCATTCCGCACGGCAAGCTGAAGGACCTCGATCAGCTGGCGCTGTCTTTCGGGAAGTCGTCGCGTGGGGTCGACTTCGAGTCCATGGATGGCAAGCCCGTCCATCTGTTCTTTCTTCTGGTGGCACCGGAAAGCTGTGCCGGTGTGCATCTGCGTGCCCTGGCGAAGATCGCGCGGCTCCTCAAAAACGGTGCTGTGCGGAAGAAGCTGGGCACGGTGACGAGCCGGGATGAGGTTTACAGCGTCATTCAGGAAGAAGACGAAGATTTTTAGATCAGGACAGGATGGCGCTCCGCATGCAAAACAGTGTGCACGTCGTGGTCGTTAGCGGGCTTTCAGGATCGGGTAAAAGCACCGCCATCAAAGCCTTTGAGGACATCGGCTATTTTTGTATCGACAATCTGCCGGTGCCGTTGCTTCCGGACCTCCTCCGACTGTGCCAGAACGACATGCCTGACATCCAGCGCATCGCGCTCGGCATCGACATTCGGGAGCGGCGCTTTCTCAAGGACTATGTGACAATCTTCCAGTCCCTGGAGTCGGCTGGGTATCGCTTTGAGATCATTTTTCTGGAAGCTCCCACGGATATTCTGCAACGCCGTTACAGCCAGACGCGACGCCTTCACCCCATCGCAACCGCGGATTCGGCGCTTGTGCAGGCCATTCACGAGGAGCGCGAACAGCTGGCGGCCTTGAGACAGCGGGCGACCCGGATCGTGGATACGGGCGCGTTTTCGGTTCACCAGCTGAAAGCGTTCATCATGCGCAGCTACTCAGGGCTTTCAGAGAATGAGCAGCTGAGCATCCAGGTGCTTTCTTTCGGCTTCAAGTACGGGCTGCCGCTGGAGGCGGATCTGGTCATGGATGTGCGTTTCCTGCCTAACCCCTACTTTGTCGAAGCTCTGAAGGATATGGACGGGTGCTCGGACCAAGTTCGCGATTGGGTCTTGCAGTGGCCATTGGCGCAAGAGTTCATCACACGGTACGGTGATCTTCTGTTGAGCATGCTGCCGTGTTACATCGAAGAGGGGAAACGCTACCTGACCATCGCCATCGGCTGCACGGGAGGGAAGCATCGGTCGGTGGTTCTGGCCAATCGAATCGCTGACATTCTGGATCAGAATCACTTTTTCGTGAACGTGTTCCACCGGGACATCCATCTCGAATGATGGTGAAGGACCGTTGATGTCTGATGGAGACGCCAAAGATCTGATTGGCATCATAGCTGTTTCGCATTGCCATCTCGCTGAGGAGCTGCTCAGGGTCGCGGAGCTGATCGTGGGGAAGCTTCCTGCGTGCAAAGCGGTTTGCTTCTCGGGCCAAGCCGAGGTGGAAGACATGATGCAGAGCCTCCGGGAGGCAATCAAGGAAGTGGATCGAGGCAAGGGCGTCCTGATTCTGACGGATCTGTTCGGAGGCACCCCCGCCAACATCAGTCTTTCTTTTCTCAGCCCACGAGTTGAGGTCGTATGCGGGATGAATCTGCCAATGCTCATCAAGCTGGCTAGCTGCCGGGCTGGCTATTCCCTGAGTGAAACCGCAACACTCGTCAAGGAATACGGGCAACGACATATCTCGCTGGCCAGCGAGGTGCTTTCCCGTTCCGCAGCCGGCGAAAGACCCCAGTAGGCTCCCGAGCGTTTGAATTCGGCTGCCCGAGCCCCTGTCTGCCTCACAAACGATAACTTGATCTCAAAATGATCGAAATCACTCCGATGGCCCAAGAGGATGTGGACGCTGTGGCTCAGCTGGAGCGCCGCTCCCATTTGGAGCCCTGGTCGGAAGAGGCATTCCGATGTGAATTGGTGAAGGATTGCGCCTTCGCCTGCGTTGCCCGTGAGCGAGCAGAGGAAGGGAGCGCTCCCGCGGAGCCGCCCACCTCTGATCGGGGTGCGGGCAACGAGTCCGGTCGTTTGGAGAAACGCATTGTCGGTTACATTTGCTTTTGGGTATTGTTGGATGAAGTTCATATTTTGAACGTCACGGTCGAGGAAAGCCATCGCGGCAGGGGCATTGGTCGGGCCTTGCTCTTGCATGCGCTGAATCTGGGCTGGCGGCTGGGGGGACGAACCGCCCTGCTGGAGGTGAGATCGGGAAACGCGGCGGCCCGGGCACTCTACCGACTGGTCGGCTTCACACGGGTGGGGGAGCGGCCCAACTACTACGGTGTGGTAAAGGAAGCCGCGATTGTGATGGAGCTGCGGATGGACGACGCGTGGCGGCGGACCTGGCTTGATTGACAAAACGAAGACGAAGACTGACCCCTGACTGCTGAAGAGAGACCTCATGAGCTCATCGACCACACCTGACCACATTCGATCCGAAGCCCTGATCAAGAATCTCGACTTGACACGAATGGACGTCGTCATCGCGGGGTCTTTCCTTGTCCTCGAGGAGGCGGTCAAAGGGTATGCGGGTAAGGAGCAGCAGGCTCGCGAGCTCCTCGTCGAGTATCATCACGGCTATCGAAACTGGCGCTTCGTGATCAACGAAACCTGGCGATATGCCACGTCGAACTTGAGGGTCTACCGAAGCCTGCCGTTTAACGGCACCATCGTCTATCTGCTCTCCCACATTCTGTTCGAAGCGCTTGAGACTTCAGAGCGCGCGGAAACGCGGGCTTTGGCCGCCGATCATCTGATTGCTCTCTGGCTCAAGCTCGCAGACGACATGGCCGAGGAGATCGCGCGGCCTCTTCCCGATGGCGTAGCCGTCGATGCGCCGCTGTCCGAGGCGGAAGGCCGTGTGCGCTGCCACCAGGGCATTCCCCGTTCCTTTTTTCACCGGATGAGTCATCTTCCCCCCCCGGCTTTTGAAGCGCTCATGCGCAGCTTCTACCAGATGAAGAAGCTCGCCCTGAAGCTGCTCAAGATCTGGGAGGCCCCGGAATCGTTCAGGGAGCTCAGAGGGCTCCTCACCCGTCTGCTCCGCGAGACGTACACGTTCTGGCTCAAGCGGGAGGACCCGTGCCAGTGGCTGGCGTTCCAGACGGACGGCGCGGATGCGGTGCAGGCTCACTGGGTCGGGTTGTGCGTTCCGTTGACGCACGCGAGCTTCGAGGCTCAGCTGAAGGAGATTGACTCCCGTGTCGTCGTCGAAAGCGATCACAAAGTGGCCGTATCACGGCTGGCGGAATTTCCGGATTTCCATGAGATCGTGAAGACGTATCTCAACCTGCCTGGAACCCTTAAAGCGCTGGAGGACCCGTCCCAGACCACCCAGCTGAGCATGCTCATGCGCCTCAAGATCATGGAGATTCGAGGTCTCGAGGAAATCCACGAAGAAACGCTTCGAACGATCAATTTCGAAGTGGTCGAGTCGATGCGCCAAAAACCCGCTGAAGCCCTCATTCCCTTCTTGGAGCGGATGTTTGAGGTGCTCGGCGACTGCATGGAAGCGTATCCCGAGGGGGCTCTCCAGATCGTCCGCTCCATTGGGCTTGAGATCATCGAGAAGGGCAATCGAGCGCTGACGGATTTCTTCCTGAAGCGGATTATCGCAATGGGGTTTCAGACCCCTCAGCTCGGGGCCGTGAGCCAGTACTGGCAGACGGAGGTTAATCCCGCTCATCTGCCCAATATCCGGATCTGGCTGGAGATCATCAAGAAGAATCCCGTCCGGGCGCGCTCCCTGCTTTCGGCGCTGATCGTCAATCTCTCCCTGGGTGGCATTTATGTGCGGGACACGGACTTGTTTCAGAAAGACGTGAGCCAGCTGCTCCATGCTCCCATCGGGCCGGTGTACAATCTCGTCAAGCAGCTTGCCAAGCTCTTCCCCATCTATTTCAATCAGATCGGCGCGGAAGGCCAGCTCAGGGCCGTCTCGACGGACGTGGATGAGCTCACCGGGCGCAGTGACCGTTTGGTCCACTTTCTGCGTAAGCAGAGCCATGTGGAGAGCAGCAATATTATCGTTCAGTTCGTTGAGGCCATCATCGAGTTCTGGCGCGATCCGGACAAGGCCAAGCTCAGAGATTTGGTGCCCCCCGAAATTTATCCGGACATCGTCACGGTTGGCCCCCTGGTCGACGAAATCCACACCATCTTCGTCACCCTTTTCGAAGCGAAGAAGATCCACCATGTCAAGGACTTGTTGGATCTTTCGGAGGCGCAGACCCATGAGCTCCTGAACGGAATCACAACGGTTTCGGAGCGGGAGCGGCGGCGGGCTTTCCTGGTGATCCAGCTTTACCAGCTGCTGCACGAGAAGTATGCGCTGAGCTACAAGGACATGCGGCTGCAGCTGCAGCGTGCCGCTGCCTCCGGCCTCCCCGATCCTTCGGCTCTCCTCGAGGTCCTAAATGAGCCCAATGCCACGGTGAAGCTCAATGCGATCCTCGAGTACCTGATGGAGCTGACGGAAGTCATCAAGAGTCCCGGGGAGCTGCAGATTGTCGAAAACATCTATTACAAGCGCCATATCGCGGTCGACATCCCGTCGATGTACGGGTCCTACAATGAGCGCAAATTCGACGCACTGGGGCTGATCTTCCGGCTGGAGAACATGGCCAACGTGCTGTTCGAGGAGCTGATTTACTCGTTCGACCTGAGCTTCATCACTCGGGCAACGTTTTTCCGTATCAGCAAGGTTCTGCCGCTTTTCCTGCGTGCCCTGGCCATCGACGGGATCACGTCCAATCGCTTGGAAATGCAGTCGGAGCTCTTCTACAAGTCGCTCGAAGTCCGCCGCTTTTCGCATTCGCAGTACATCGACATCTTCCGTGGCTTTTCGGAGGCGATCAAGCAGATCATCCAGACTCATTACAATTCCATCCACGAGGAGAATCTTGAGGTCGTCATCAAGCTCCTCGGACAGGACAACCTGCTGCCGCGTTATCGGCGGGAGCACCAGGACGTGACGCAGTCCGAAACGATCTCAAGGATTTCGGAGAGCTTCCTGCGGGACCTCATTGCGCGGACCTTCGGGCTTCAATACTTCGACCATTTCATCAGCAGTATCCTGACAACCCTGGCGACCCAGAAGGAGGAGCTGAGCGCCGAGAAGCTGGATCTGCTGCTGAGCTATGATCCTGAAAAGACGGTCTCGTATGTCTGCAATCCCAACAAGATGACCTATGATCTCATCCATCTCGGGAACAAAGGCTATAACCTGGTCCAGCTGAATTCGCTCGGGATCCAGGTTCCGCCTGCTTTCATCATCACCACGGAATACTTCCGGTGCAAGAGCGTGATCGAAAGCTTCGCCCAGTCGAGCCAGGACTTGAGGGACCGGGTCATGGCCCATATCCGCAGGCTGGAGCGGGCGACAGGCCGCGCTTTTGGCGTGCCTGGCAACGCACTCCTGCTCTCGGTGCGCAGCGGAGCCGCCGTGTCCATGCCCGGCATGATGAACACCTTCTTGAACGTGGGGATCAACGAAAAGATCGTGGCCGGGCTGGTCGAGCAGACCGGGGAGGCCTGGTTTGCCTGGGACAACTATCGGCGCTTCATTCAATCCTGGGGGATGTCCTTCGGGATGCAGCGCGGCGAGTTCGACTCGATCATGCGCCAATTCAAGAAGCTCTATGGTCGAGAGGTGAAACGTGAGTTCGAGCCGGAGGAGATACGCGCCCTGACGCTCGCCTACAAGGACGCCTTGAAGAGCCATCGGATCGAGCTCTCGGACGACCCCGAGGAGCAGCTGTTCACGGCGATTCGGCAGGTGGTGGCCTCGTGGTATTACCCCAAAGCGATCACCTACCGGGAGATCATGGGGCTCTCCGAAAGCTGGGGGACGGCCGTAACGATCCAGGCCATGGTCTTCGGCAATCTCGATGCTCGCTCGGGTGCTGGCGTGCTGTTCACGCATAACCCGAGGACTTCCGAAGATGCCATCGATCCTAACGGCGACTTCACCTGGGGCAACCAGGGCGAAGACGTGGTGGGCGGTCTGGTGCACACCTTGCCGATTTCCGAAAAGCAGCGCCGGACCGGAGGGGAGCTCCAGGAGTTCTCCCTGGAGTCCCTCTTTCCAAATGTTTACCGTCGGTTGACCCAGATTGCCCACGAGCTCACCGTCGTGCAGAACTGGTCGCCCCAGGAAATCGAGTTCACCTTCCAGGGGGATACGGAAGAGGGGGTCTATATGCTGCAGTCGCGGAACATGGCGCCGCGCGTGCGGCGGGCCTACCCGGTCTTCAAACCCTCGGAGCAGCTCCAGGCGGCCTACGTCGGGAGTGGCATCGGGGTGAGTGGAGGGGCGCTCTCGGGGCTTGTCGCGTTTACCCTCGAGCACATTGAAGCGCTCCGAAAGGAGCATTACGGGCAGCCGATCATCTTGCTCCGATCCGATACGGTCCCGGAGGACATCCATGAGATCTCGGTCGCGGACGGCATCCTGACCGGCAGGGGCGGGGCGACCTCCCATGCTGCCATCGTGGCGAACCGACTCGGCAAGACATGCGTGGTCGGCTTCGGCAAGATGAAGATCTGGGAAAAGAACGCGGAATGCGCGGTGGATGGCCAGGTCTTGCGAACGGGAGACGCCATCGGGATCGACGGTCGCAGTGGCGCCATTTACCTTGGAAAGCACGAGATCGAGCACCTCGAAGTCTTCGGGTGACCCCAACGAGATTTCAGATCCCTTTCATGTGGGCTAAGGCTTGATTTTTTCGTTCCACGAGCCTAACGTTGAAAAAGTCATGCTTGAGAAATGCTTGAGGATACGTTTGCCTAATCCCCGGGCAGTTATTCAGTTCAGAGGCTCTCCATATGCGTGGTTACCAACGGAGCGCCGCAGATTCCCACTTGCACCCAGATCGATCGGTATCCCATGGCCGAAGGATGGATTCGATGAGAACGTGGTCTCATGGAAGCACCCAGGTTTTTCCAGACGGCACTCCTGCACCCATGGGCAGTGGGCGGCGGACGCATAACGCAGTGTCTCGGAAGCACAAATAAGAGGGAGGCATTATGAGCGACCAGGAAAAGATGGTTCCCATGAA
>CALBZH010000080.1 GCA_937889795.1 uncultured Syntrophobacteraceae bacterium
TACGAGATATCCACTCGTGACTGGAGTTCAGACGTGTGCTCTTCCGATCTCTCAAGGGGCTCGGCGTTTATGCGGGGCTGGAAGCCATCGCGGTTCCCGGGGCTACGGGCTACCTAGACACGAACTACGCTGGCAAGGTGGAGGCGGCCCTTAAGGCGCTTGAAACAGGCAACTTCGTGTATGTGCACATCGAGGCCCCGGACGAAGCGGGTCACGAGGGGAGCCTGGCGAAGAAGGTGGAGGCCATCGAGGCCTTCGACGAACGGGTTGTCGCGCCGATGGTCGCCGGACTTGAACGGTTTCCCCGGGCCAGGCTCTTGATCGTGACGGATCACATGACGCCGATCGCGAAGCGGACCCACGTGACGGACCCGGTGCCGTTCCTCCTGGTTCCGGATCTCGGAGCCGTGGAGAATTCACCGACGAGCAACACAGTCACTTTCTGCGAGGCGTCGGGCCATGCGGCCGGCCTGCACCTCGGCAGCGGCATGGAGCTGCTTGATCTTCTCCTGGGAAGCTCGCCGTTCGCTTGAGGGCTGGACCTTTCTGAAAAACCTGCGTCCATGATTGCCAAGGACATTGACATTCCCATGATCATCCAAGCCCAGTTCAGAGTCCTCTATGGGGACACGGACGCCATGGGGCAGGCCTACTACGGCAACTACCTCAAATGGTTCGAATACGGCCGCTCCGAGTGGTTCCGTTCCTGCGGCACGACCTACCGTGAGCTGGAAGCGGGAGGCGTCTTCCTGCCCGTGATCGAAGCCCACTGTGAGTACCGTAAGCCCGCTTTCTACGATGATGTGCTGACCGTGGCCACCGACTTCCGGTTTTCGGGGCCGGCCAGGCTGCGGTTCGATTACGAGATCCTGAGGACAGGCGAGATCCTCGCAACCGGCTACACGGTGCACGCGTGCGTGACGTCTGACCGAAAAGTCATCAAGCCCCCCGAATCGTTGCGCTGCCTGTTGCGCAACGCCGAATCTCAATCATTTTGAGCGACCAGGTGCGACATGATTGTTTTTCCAGCGATTGATATCAAAGGCGGTCAATGTGTGCGTTTAATGCAAGGAGATCCCGATCGGGTGACGATTTACGGGAACGACCCGGTTCATGTTGCGAAGCGGTGGGAGGACGAGGGCGCCGAGTGGCTCCATATCGTGGATCTCGACGGGGCGTTCACCAAGGCGCCTCGGAACCGGGACATCGTTTTGGAGATCGCCAAATCGGTGTCCATTCCCATTCAGGTTGGGGGCGGGATCCGAACGCTCGATACGGTTGATGGCTATCTCACGGCTGGAGTCGAACGGGTGATCCTCGGAACCGTGGCTCTTGAACAGCCCGATCTCATGCACGAAGCTTGCACGCGGTATCCTTCCCGTGTGGCGCTTGGCATTGACGCGCGGGACGGTATGGTCGCCATCGAGGGGTGGAAGGTCACGACGAGCACGGATGTCAGGACCCTGGTGGAAGGGTTCGCAAAACTTGCGCTTGCTGCGATCATTTACACCGACATCCACCGAGATGGCATGCAAACGGGTGTCAATCTGGATGCGACCCGGAGGCTCCTCCAAAGCACGTCGATTCCGGTGATCGCTTCGGGGGGTGTTGCGACGCTGGCGGACATCGAGGCCCTGCTGCCCCTCGTCGATCTGGGACTCCTGGGGGTGATCACGGGAAGAGCCATCTACAATGGAACCCTGAATCTTAAAGAAGGGCTGGCTCTGGCTCGGGGGGACAAGAAATAGAAATCCGCCTGGAATCGGGGAGGACGATCATGGAATTGACCCAGCGCATCGATCAGGCACTCAAGGAAGCGATCCGGGAAAAGGACGAAAACAAGCGTAACGCCATTCGGATGCTCATGACCGCGATGAAGCTCAAGGAAAAGGAGCTTCGGCGCATGCCCGAAGAGACGGAGATTCAGCAGTTGATTGCCTCCCAGATCAAGCAGCGTCGCGATGCAGTCGACCAGTTCCGCACCGGTGGGCGGGAGGACCTGGCTCAGAAGGAGGAGCAGGAAATCAGTGTCCTTCAGGGATTTCTGCCGGAACAGCTCTCCGAAGAAGCGGTGGACGCCCTGGTCGAAGAAGCGGTCGCCTCAACCGGAGCGTCCTCGCCCAAAGACATGGGCAAGGTCATGAAGGCCCTGATGCCCAAGGTCGCCGGTCGCGTCGACGGCAAGCACCTGAACGAGCGCGTCAAACGAAGACTTGCTTCGTTAGGGTAATCTTCCATGGTAACCCCGGGGAACATGGGGGGCTCCCCCGTGGGAGGTCAACTTTCAAGTCGAATGGCTCCGGCCTTACGGTCTGAGCCGTTTTGACTCGCCTACTTGATTTGCTTTAGTCAACCGAATATAAATCACCGATTTTAGCGTCTTTCCGGTCCCGGGCATTGAGGCTGTCGATTGAGAGGAGCCAAAGTCAGTCTGTGGGAGCGTCCGAAGCTGCCAATCTGATTAAGCAGGCCGTCGATATCCTGGATGTCGTTGGTCGCGTGGTCCCCTTGCGCAGGGTGGGAAATCGCCATGTAGGGCTATGTCCTTTCCACCAGGAAAAGACGCCCTCGTTCCACGTGGACGCAGCCAACCAATTCTATCATTGCTTCGGGTGTGGAAGTGGGGGCGATGTCCTGTCGTTCGTCATGAAGCACCAGAACCTTTCGTTCGGTGAGGCGATCGAGTTTCTTGCGGAGCGGTACCAGGTTGTGCTGCCCGAGGATCATCGCCCGGGATCGCACAAAGGGACCAGGGACGACGCGTCGGTCAAGGAGCGGGAAGAGCTCTTCCGGGTTATGGAAGCCGCCAGTGAGTTTTTCTACCGGCAACTGCACCACAGCGCAGAGGGAAAAGCTGCGAGGGACTATGTGCGGCGCCGTGGCTTACCGGCGGAATTGGTTGAAGGGGAGCGCCTCGGCTATGCCCCCGCACGCTGGGATGGGCTTTCGAGCTTCTTGGATCAGGCGGGTTTTGATCCGCTTCTCGCCGAGAAAACGGGGCTTCTGTCGCGCAGTGCAAAAAATCGGTTGTTCGATCGTTTCAGAAACCGCCTCATCTTTCCTATCCGAAACGAAGCCAATCGTATTGTCGCCTTTGGCGGAAGGACTCTGGCCAAGGAAAACCCGGCGCGAAATGACGAGAGCTCGACTGCGTCAGGACGGGACTTCGAGCCGAAATACCTCAACAGCCCAGAAACGGTGCTCTACCACAAGGGACGATTGCTCTATCAGTTGGCGAGAGCCCGGGAAGCCTGCAAGTCGACAAGACAGGTGGTGCTGGTTGAAGGCTACATGGATCTGCTTGCCTTCCACGCTCATGGCTTCCTGCGCGTGGTCGCGACATTGGGAACGGCTGTGACCCCTCAGCAGGTCCGGTTGTTGGCGAGAATGGCCGATGAGGTCGTGCTGGCCTACGATGGGGATGAGGCTGGAGAGAAGGCCATGCTGCGGGCCCTGCCGCTTTTGCAGCAGGAGGCGATCACGGCGACCTGTGTTCAATTTCCTGAAGGTCTGGATCCGGATGACTTTTTGAAACGGGAGGGTCTCGCGGGCTTCGAGCGACTGCTGCAGCAGAGAAGTGATCTGGGCCGTTTTGCCATCGAGGGGGCGCTTCAAGAGTGGGATGGAAGTGGGGCGGGCAAGCCCCGGATCCTGGCCCGGGTGAAATCCGTGGTCCA
Organism: uncultured Syntrophobacteraceae bacterium; assembly: GCA_937889795.1. GTDB lineage: Bacteria > Desulfobacterota > Syntrophobacteria > Syntrophobacterales > Syntrophobacteraceae > CALBZH01. The sequence goes on from CALBZH010000080.1 coordinate 3,678, forward strand.
GGGGGCGCGTCAGCCGCTTCTCCGGTCGGAATACACACGGCTCATCGCCGAGCGTTTGGCGGTGCCGGAAAGCAGCGTCATGCTGGAGCTGCAGCAGGGTGGCGGCGGCCTGTCCCGGCCCATGCGGGCCGCTCGGGCCCCGCTGCGCGTGGATCAGCTTCGGTCCCAGGAGGAGAACATCCTGCGCCTGTTGGTCAAGTATCCGGAATTGATTGCGGAAGCGAAGGCGGCGGGGGCAACCGTCTTTTTTCAAAACAAAAACGTCAAAGCGGTCGCCGAGGCACTCATGGCAGTCGAATCCGGCCCGAGCAAGCCGTTTGACGCCTCGGATG
>CALBZH010000081.1 GCA_937889795.1 uncultured Syntrophobacteraceae bacterium
GGTCTTTGTCGGTCTGCCGTCAAGAGGAGAAGCCAGTTTTCGTTGGGGCTGCGGCTGGGGTCCCGTTGGCTCGGCGGTCTGTATCTCAGGCGACGGAGTCGTGGAAGCTCTCTCGCCCTGGATTGCAGTTAGAGGAGGAGATTGCGTGACGGGCCCAGGCTGCTGCGCGTTGGTTTGCGTGGTCGCGATTGAGGATTCCGGCGCCTTTCGAGAAAACAGGATCACGGCTCCTAGGAGGGCAGCCAGAAAGATCGCTGCCGCCGAGAACAACCACGCCGGGTGCAATCGTTGGGGTTGGGGCTCCGGGACGGCGATGGGCTGGGGGGGGTCGGTGGGGATTCGAAACCCTTGGGATGATGTCTTTGGACGGCGCCCGATGCTTGTGTTAAGGGCTTGAGGGATCATCGTGGTCTTGGAGAAGTCCTGGATAAATCCGGCGGCTCCTCCATCCAGCGACGCGATCGCATTGCTGACCTGATCGACGCTTGCCGGTCTATGATTGAGGTTCAAGCTCATCATGGAGACCAGGAGATCATCGAGATCAGGTGGCAGGCCGGGCACGAAAGCCGATGGGTTTGTGAGCTCTTTCCCTGCAACGCGCTCATGGGCAGGTGGGGGAGTCTGGCCCGTGAGCAGCCGATAGAAAGTGGCTCCAAGCGAGTAGATGTCCGAGCGCTCGTCCGTTCCCGTCCCGAACATCTGCTCCGGCGGGCTATATCCGTGCGAGCCTGCGCGGGCCAACAAGCGGGTGGCGCCGTCGTGGGAGGATTCTTTCGCAATGCCGAAATCAATCAACATGATGCGGTCGTTGTCATCAAGAAGAACGTTTTCTGGCTTGAGGTCCCGGTGGATAACGGGTGGGTGTTGTGAATGAAGATAGATGAGCGCCTCGCACAGCTGCCTCATCCAAGACAAGAGAATGCCGAGTGGAATGCGGCCCTGGGCGTGGCACTCACTTCCCAGCGTGCGGGTGCCGCCGAACTCGAGTACAAGATAGGAGAACCCGTCCAGAATGAACCGATCGGTGATGTCCGGTATGCTGGGATGGTTGAGCTGACTGAGCAGCTTGACTTCCTGCTCGTCAAACAGACGTTGAGGGATCTCCTTGAGAGCCCGCCGTTTGCCCTGAAGCCTGAGATCCTGAACGAGATAAGTAGCGCCGAAGCCGCCTTTCCCGAGGACTTGCCTGACCCGATAGCGGTCGTTCACGACATCGCCAGCAGATTTCAGGTAGCCATAGATTCCTCTGATGGAGCCATTCGGACTGTGATCCGTATAGGCCATCTCGAAGCTGCATTCGACACATCGGTATCCGGCTCGACGAAGGCGGCTTTCTTCATTAAGGGCTTCGCATTTGGGGCAAATACGCTTGTTGGCGGGGGACAGGTTTTCGGAATCGCTCATCGTCGAAGCTCTCCCTAGCTTCTCTTGTCTCGAAGGATCAGGCCCAGAACCGACGCCACAAAGAAACAAAGGCACAAAGCGACTGTGACGGTGATGTTGAGCCCAAAGGCATTCTCGACGCGGATGAACGAAGCAAGGTCCTTCGCAAGGGTCCCTTTCATCGCGTCGAATGCAGAATAGGCAACGATCGTGGATTGGGCCAACGTGGCACCAATCTTTCCCAAGTGAACCACGAAGTTTGAGAGAATCACCTGCGGGATGAGAAGAATTGGGGCGATGGCGACGGCCTTGTCGTTGGTGTCCACAAAGGTGCTCACCGCAAGTCCCATGGTCGTTGCCGCCATGCCAGTGGCGAAAAGGACCGCAAGCCTGGGGGCAAAATCCCCTGTCCACGAAGCGAGCAGCATCACAACCCCCAATAGTGAGCAGCACTGGTAGAGGCAAAGGACGGACAACGGGATCAGCTTGCTCAGCAAGTAGGAGCCGATACCGAGATTGACGGCGCGCTCCCTTCTGTAGATGGGAAGCTCCTTGACGATTTCCCGAGTAGAGTTGAGACAGCCGCACCAAATTGCGGAGAGGACCAGGATGAATCCGATCTGGGTTTCTGCTGCCGTCCGACCGGGGGTGGGCCCGGATGCATCGAAAACGAGCCCGATGAGCGTGCCAAGAAGAGGTGCCTGGAGAAGCAGGATAGCCAGGTTTCGACGGTCCGCCAGAAGCAGGTCGACGTAACGGCGCATCAGCGTGAGGAGATGTGACCCCTGCAAGCAGCGCCGATTGATCGTCTGATTCTGAATCTGAAGCGAGAGAGTCTGCTGGGTCAGTTCGTCGGGATTCGATTGAGCCATTCGTTCCGCAATGTAGCTCGAATGGAAGCTTGACTGCGCGAAACGCTCAGCCCAGTGCTCAGCGGGACGAGCTTCCATGAGGTCGTAGACATCGGAAAGGCGTTGGACGCCGAAATGCTGTTTTGCCCCTTCGGGAGGACCGAAATAAACCATTCTGCCATGGTGCAGGAGGAGCACCAGGTGGCAAACATCGATGTTCTCCAGGCTGTGTGTGACGCAGATGATGGTCTTCTGCTCGGATGCCAGCTCACTAAAAAGCTGCATCATCTTCTTGTCCGTTCCGGCGTCGAGCCCGCTCGTGACCTCATCGAGAAACAAGATGTTCGGGTTGGCGATCAATTCGACGGCTAGACTCACACGTTTGAGCTGGCCTCCGCTTAGCGGCGAAGGGGTGTCGATGGGCCAATCGGCCCTGTCGCTCAAGCCTACTTGATGCAAGACTCTCGTGACATGCTGATCGATCTCATCGTCCAGCGTGTCTGGGGGCAATCGAAGCCGCGCGGTGTAACGCAGCGCGTTTCGGATGGAGATCTTACGATGCACGATGTCCTGCTGCGGCACGTAACCGATGGCGGCACGAAACAGGTCGAAAGCTGGGTAGAGATCGATCCCGTTGTAGAGCACGCGGCCGGACGTTGCAGGGCGCCTGCCGTTCAAGGCATCGAGCAGCGTGGATTTTCCCGACCCGCTGGTGCCAAAGATGGCGACAAGCTCTCCGGGCTCCACCACGAGGTCGATGTCATGAACAAGCCGCCTTGTATTCCCCGTAGCCCTGTCACGGACCTCTTTGCCGAGCCCGCGGGTTTCAAGATGAACCCTGCCGGCAGTGTCGACGGGCTCAAGGGATTCTCCCGTGAACCGAAAGGCGAATGTGGCTATTTCCACCCGGTCGCCGCGGTGGAGCTGTACCGGCGACAGCACTCGTTGGGCATTGACGTACGTGCCATTGGTGCTCCCAAGATCGAGGAGGATGGCATGACCGTCCTCTTCACGGATTTCAGCGTGCTGGCGCGATACCAGAGGCGAGCCTATCACCAGGTCAGAGCTGCTCTGACGACCGATTCGGATCACGCGACGGGGGCATCTCGATTCCGATGTGTCACAGCGTATCGTTGCGCCATCCGACACATCAGGGGTATTCGTGGTCAAGCTGACTTGATAGAGAACAGGTCCGAAAGCGACCCAGTCTCCCTCGGTCAGCGGTGCTGGATGAGAGAGCGAGTGTCCATTGAGTGTCAAGGGAGCGCGGTCGGTTGCCTCGATGTAAATCCCTGAGCCGTCTGAAAAAATGCGAGCGTGTCGGTCTTGGATCGCTATCCCTTTGGGCATGAAACCGCACCGATTTCCCAGGAATTGCTCACCGTTTGGCTCCAGATTCAGGACAAAGCTCTTTCCGGCATATGGACCTCGGAATTCCACCTGCCACGACATGGGGAGAAGCCCTCCGCTACTTGCTTGCTTTCAGGAGAAGGGTGTTGAGGCTACGTTGACCAGTTTTCGGCCGGAACGTCGCAGGAGATAAGGAATTATCGGGGTGTGCCGAAGAAAAAGTACTGAGACCAGGAAAGCTGATCCGAGGGGTCAATTGCACGTTGAGCGACGTGGCAATCGCTCGTATTGGAGGTCGGTCGAGCCGTCGTCCAAACGAAGAGAGCCAGCCCCCGTTTCCGAGGCCGGCTCTCTGTGGGCGATCAAATCTTGCCGGATCCATTGTTCTGCACCAAGCGCATGCAGTCGGCCACGGGTGAGTAGTCCAGAGGTGGCACCCAGCTGGCCACTTGAGATGCCTTACTGGCGGGGTCTTCCGGGGTGAGTGCTGTCAGCGCTTTGGCCACTTGTGCCCGCAGCTCGGGTGACGTGTGGGCTGCGGCGACCATGGGAAACTCGGGATAGAGCGGCGTGGAGTGTGCAAACGGATAGTCGGCGGAGGACTTGTTGATGACTCTGAAATCATCCATGCTGACTTTGCCATCCCGAGCCATTTCCTCGAGAGTGCCCGCAATCACTGCGCCACCGTCCACAGCTCCGTTGAGCACGGCGTAGACCACATGCTGCACGGACTTGGTTTCTTGCACGGACTTGAAGTCCCGATCCGGATCGATTCCTTTTTCCAAGAAGAGCCGTTTAACGATGAGCCAGCCGGCGAACGAGCTCTTGGCCCGGGTCATGAACTCTTTCCCCTTGAAATCCGAGAGCTTCGTGATGGGACTGTCTTTGCGGACCAAGATGCTCGAGGCGACTTTTTCGGTGCGCTGACCTTTGATTTCCTTGGTCGACGTGGCCACGGCTTCCGCTTTGCCCTCACCCTTCAGTTGAACGTAGATGGAAGGGTTGGAGAAGAAGAAGTCGATCTTGCCTTCCTGCACACCTGCGATTAAGTCTTTGTCGTTCAAGGGAACAATTGCGAAAGTCATTCCGAGCTTCTGGCTCAGATATTCCGCGGTCGGCCTCCACTCGCGCGCGGCAACATCGGCGCCCTTGTACGCCTGAATGCCGAGCTTATACTCCTGGGCCATGCTTGCTGTGGAAAAGGTTGACGCCGCCGCGATGAACGCTCCGATCGCGGCACCTAGCTTGATTCTTCTGAACATGAAGCCACTCCTTTTGCTGCGTTAACGAATGAGATGGATTTCCGCGTGGATCCCAACTTGGCCCAGTATCTTTCGGCAGCAGGGCTTAGGGACTTGACAGATATGGCGCATCCTGCAATGGAGAGGGAATTCGCAAGGGCTCGTGAGCGGTTTGGAGCATGGAGTGGCCGTATCGTGTCGTGCAACGGTGCGGAATGAGCAATCAACTCCTGAGTGTCGGCCGTGAGGGCTCTCTGATATCAGGGATCTGACTTGAGAAATCACGCACTTCCCCTGGAGAGGAACCATGAAGATCATCGGAATCAAGTTCAAGAACATCAGCTCGCTCTCGGGAGAGTGGGAGATTCGTTTCGACAAGCCGCCGCTTTCGGACACGGGCCTGTTTGCCATTGTCGGTCCAAATGGCTCCGGCAAATCGTCGATCCTCGACGCGTTGACGCTGGGGCTTTACGGGGAAACCCCGCGTCTTCGGGACCCGGAGCTGGAAATCCCGAGCTGGCTGGCAGACGAGTCGTACTCCGAGGTGACCTTTCGTGCGGGCGAGAGCCTCTACCAGACCCGCTGGTGGGTGCGCACGGCGGTCGAAGGGCTGCAGGGACCGGAAATGACACTATCCGAGGTCAACGGTGTCGAGACATTGCTCGAAGACCGGGTGATCCGAGTACGGGCACGTGTCGCCGAGCTCACGGGACTTGATTTCAAGCGATTCTGCCGTTCGGTCCTCTTGGCTCAAGGGGAGTTCGCAGCCTTCTTGAATGCGCTTGAAAGTGAGCGCATGGAAATTCTCGAGAAGATCATCGGAGCCGAGATGACCCGGGAGCTGGAGCAGACCGTCCATGGTCGTGCTCGTGCGGAGCAGGATCGACTCCAACAGCTCAAGGAAACCGCTGCGAGCTGCCCGATGATCGAGCGGGCTCGAATCGACGAGCTGGCAATGGCTCACGAGCAGGCTCGCGAAGAGCTCGATGAAGCCCGGCGGGGGCTTGAAGACCTAGAGGAAGGCAAAGCATGGCTCGAGACGATGTATCGACTGGAAGCCGAGCAGGAGGATGCCGCTGAGGCGTTGGAGGAGGCTCGGGCTCGCTCTGAAGCCATCAGAAAAGAGCTCGACCAGCTGGAAAAGGCTCAGGTGGCCGCTCCATTCGCCGACGAGGTGCAGAGTCTGGATGCTCTGTCGGAGCACGCGCATGCGGTCCGCAATCAGCTCATCACGGTCGAGGGAGAGATTCCAGCCAACGAGGCTCGGCTCAGGGAGCAGGAAGAGAACCTGGCTCAAAACCGCCTCAAGCTCGAGCAGGCGCGCAAACATCTTGAGGAGCGCAGCAGCGAGCTGGCGGATGCTCTGAGCCGGGATCGTGTCATTGACGCGGAGACGCAGCGGTTCCTCGATACGGTGTCTCGATACGAGGAAGCCGAGCAGTCCATCAAGGAAATCCTCAAACAGCGAGAGGACCTAGAGACACGGGCAGCCGAGGTGTCCAGACGCGTTGACGAGATTCGCCGATCACTCGAGGTGCATGCGGCCGATTCCAGTCTGTCGGGGATGATGGAAGAGATCGAGTCAGGGGTTGCGCGCCTCGAGGGAATCCGTGAGCAGCTTGGGAAATCCCACGTTCAATCGACGGATGCCAGGAAAAGAGAGGCGCTCGCCACCA
>CALBZH010000082.1 GCA_937889795.1 uncultured Syntrophobacteraceae bacterium
GATATCCACTCGTGACTGGAGTTCAGACGTGTGCTCTTCCGATCTAGGTCAATCAGCTGCGCGCCGAGAAACCGTCCCTGCTGCTGGCGGCCGGAGACATGATTCAGGGAAACAACTGGGCCAATCTCTCCCAGGGGGCGTCCGTCATCGAGCTGATGAATCTCATGAGGTTCGATGCTGAAACGGTCGGAAACCACGAATTCGACTTCGGCCAGGAGGTCTTGAGACAGCGGATCGCGGAAGCACGGTTCCCGGTTCTGGGCGCAAACGTCGAGGGCATCTCGTCCATCTCCCCTTACGTCATCCTGGAAGTCGCTGGCGTGAAGGTCGCGATCGTCGGCGTCGTAACGGGCGACACCCCGGTTTCGACTCATCCGAAAAACGTTACGGGACTTAAGTTCAGCCCGCCGGAGGCCACTCTGGGCTACCTGGTTCCCGCGCTCAGAAGACAGGCGGACGTCGTGATCGCGCTGACGCACGTCGGACATCCCGAAGACCGACAGCTGGCGGAAACGGTTCCGGGGATCGACCTCATTGTGGGCGGTCATTCGCACACCCGCGTGGAGAGCCCGGTCAGGATCGGCTCGAGCGCCGTGGTGCAGGCCTGGGAGCACGGGAAAGCCCTCGGAGTGGTCGATCTTACCGTGGACGACGGCAAGGTGATGGCGATCGAAGGGCGCCTGGAAGACATCCGCCCGAATAAGGGCAGGCCCGACCGGCCCGTGGCGATGTTGGTCAAGAAATATCGAAAGCAGGTGGACAAGGTCCTGGAAGGGGAGGTCGGTGTTGCCGCCGTCCCCCTGGATGGTGAGAACGTGCGCAAGCGGGAGACCAATCTCGGCAACCTGGTGGCGGACATCATGCGGTCGGCTTCAGGGGCGGACGCGGCCCTGATCAACGGGGGTGGAATCCGGGCGAGCATTCCGAAGGGCCGGATCCAAGTGAAGCACATTTACACGACGCTTCCCTTCGACAACTATATCGTGGCGGTTCGGCTGACGGGCGCACAGATCCGGGAAGCCCTCGAGCACGGCGTGGCCAAGGTCGAGCAGAAGGCGGGGGCCTTTCCCCAGGTTTCGGGAATTGTGCTCCGCTACGATCCGTCGGCGCCTCCGGGATCGCGGGTCAAAGAAGTCTCCATCGGCGGCAAGCCGCTCGATCCCAACAAGGAATACACCGTTGCCACCAACGATTTTCTCGCGGCTGGCGGGGACGGCTACAAAGCCTTTGGGGACGCCATCAAGGGCTCCCCGAGCTATGCCGTCGTCGGCGGGATGATGAAAGGCGAGAAGCTGGTATACAGCGATGCAGGCCGGTGGCTGCGTGATGTCGTCATCGACGCGTTGAAGCAAAAGACCGTCTCCCCTGCCGTCGAGGGTCGGATCACCGAGGTTCGCTGATGCGGGTCTATGTCAACGATCAGCCGGTCGACCTCGTTCCCGGCATGACCGTGCGTCATGCCCTCATCGCCGCCGGGCGACTGGACGACATCCGCGCCGGGAAGCGCGTCTTCGACGAATGGGGAAACGAGGTCGGCCTGGACGGAGCACTTTCCGACGGGGCCCGAATCTTCGTGCGTTGACGGGGCCGACTGATCATTCGAGGACGTGGATGTTTCTTTTCGCGCAGATCTCTTTGAGCTCCCTAGGCCAGACCGAAACGCTCACTTCCCCGATGTGAGCCGTGCGCAGCAGGTACATGAAAGTCCTGGACTCCCCGATGCCCCCTCCGATGCTGAGCGGGATCCGGTCGTTGAGGATCGCCTGGTGGTAGGGGAGCGCCAGCAGATCCTCCTGCCCCGACATCTTGAGCTGAATTCTGAGGGTTTCCTTGGTCACGCGGATGCCCATTGACGTCAGCTCGTGCCGCCGTTTCGTCACGGGATTCCACACGAGGATGTCCCCGTTCAGTCCGTGGTACTGCTCTCCGTTTCGGACAATGGTTTCAGTCGCCCAGTCGTCGTAATCCGCCGCGCGCATCTCGTGCGGGTATCCGTCTCTCAACGGCCAGCCGATGCCGACGATAAAAACCGCGGGGGCTTGCTCCAGGAGGATCCGGGTCTCCCGCTCCTTGCGCGGCAAATCCGGGTAGCGGTCAAGGATCTCCTCGGCGTGGAGGAAGACGAGTTCATCGGGAAAATCCGGATACCTGGACGTCTTGAGCTGCGGAAACACCTCCTGGACCATGCGGCCGGCTTCGCGGATGACTTTCCAGATCCGTGCGACGACATCCTTCAGAAAACCGAGCGTCCTCTGCTCCGGGGTGATCGCGAGCTCCCAGTCCCACTGGTCCACGTAGGCGCTGTGGTCGTGGTCGAGAAAGTAGTCCTTGCGAACGGCCCGCATGTCCGTGCATAGGCCTTCCCCCGGTTGACAGTCGAACTGCTGGAGGGCCATCCGTTTCCATTTCGTCGCGGCTTGAACCACCTGGGCCTGCAGCGGAGTCTCGAGTCCGAGTCCGCACAGGAAGTCGATCGGCGTCCGTGATCCGTCCCGATCGAGGGTATCGTTCACACCGCTGCTCTTTTCGACGATGAGCGGCACCTGCACCATCTGCAGGTTGAGCGCTTCGCACAGGTTGGCTTCGATGGCTTGCTTGATGGCGAAAACGGCCTTCATTCGCTCCATGGGCGTGAGAAGGGGTTTGTAGTCCTCGGGAAGCTCGTTTGCCAGATCGACGTAATTGCCGATGCCCGGCCCCGCCAGGTCCGCTTTCTTGTCCGTCATGCGATGTCCTCGTTTGATGGGTTCATGTCCGCTTGAGATCCAGCTCCTTCGCGTTGTCACGGAGGATGCGCTCTGCCGTGTGGCTCGCCTCCCTTAGACAAGAAGGAGCGACATCGAGACATCCTGGCTCCGACCCGATCAATAGCGATCCAGGAGGAGGCCGACTTCGTCCTCCAGCGTCCACTCCTTCATGGCTTCCCATTCGGCCTGTCGCACGGCCAGGAAGGCCCGGCTGAGGTCCGACCCGAGAGCATCCAGCAGGACGCTGTCCTTTCGAAGCGCATCCAGGGAATCGCCAAGGCGCGAGGGGAGCGCATCGATTCCAAGCGTTGTGCGCTCCGATTCAGGGAGGGCTCCGGGATCCACGGAAACGGGATCGGGCGGCCGGAGCCCCTGCCGAATCCCGTCCAACCCGGCCGCCAGCACCGCCCCGAGAGCCAGGTATGGATTACTCGAGGCGTCCACGGTCTTGATCTCCAGGTGCGTCGGACTGGGCGGCGCGGGATGAGTCGGTACCCGAATAGCGGCCTCGCGATTGTCGAAGCCCCAGCACCGGAAGGCGCCGCTCCAGCAGTGCGGCCGGATACGACGATAGGAATTGGTGCTCGGCGTCGTGAGCGCCATGAGGGCAGGCAGGCGGCTGAGAATCCCCGCCGTGAAGCCTGCAGCGATTTCGGACAGTCCCCCGGAGCTGTCCGGAATCAGATTGATGCCTTTTCGCCAGAGGCTGAGGTGGAGGTGGCAGCCGCTTCCCGCCTGGTTTTCAAAAGGCTTGGGCATGAAGGTAGCCCTGAGGCCGTGGTGCATGGCCACCGCCTTCACGGTTTCTCTGAAGGCGGTCTGCTGGTCTGCGGCGGAAAGGGGATCGGTGTGCCGGATGGAGATCTCCTGCTGCCCGGGCCCCGATTCAGGGTAGTATTGCTCCACCATCATTCCCTGCGCCACCAGAGCGTCGGCCATGTCGTCGATGACCGCCCCGTGCAGATCCATCGCAGATGAGGCCGCGAACAGGGATTGATCCGCGGGAACGGGAGGACGTGAGGAGTGGGCGCCCAAATCTTGGGAGTCTGATACGGGGCTCAGGAGGTAAAACTCATTTTCGAAAGCTGCCTGGATCTGAAGGTCCAAGTGCGATGCACCGGCTATCATCCGCTTGAGGAATCCCCGAGGGCAGAAGGGCCAAGGCTTGCCGTCCCTCATCATATCGCCCATCACCCTGGCATGTCCGGGAGCATACGGGAGCATGACCAGCGTGTCGATATCAGGTACCAGCCGCACTTCCCCCACAGGTCCCAGTCCGCTTCCTTCTGACGGGGCGTCGAACATGACCGTAACAGCCTGCTGCGCTTCGGAAATCCCGACCCCATGCTCCCGGCAAGCGGGGGTGAATGCGCCGCGATGGACGGCCTTCGCACGGATGATGTTGGCGTTGTCGCACCAAACGATTCGAACGAACCGCAGGTTATCTGGGGTCCGCAGAGTCAGGGCTTCCTCTTGCATTTCTTTTCCCCTCTGCTTTCAGATGCAAGGTTCTCCGTCACCCCGCGGGGGAGGAGGGGACCGATGATTCAAGGTCGGGCTGCCGCGAAGATAGCAGCTCTGGCGATTGCGAGCAATGCGTTGCCCTGGCTTATTGTGGCGCTCGCCCTTGAAATCTCCGCACTCCGTTTGTAGACTCAGCAACCGTCACACCTGCTGAAGCTGGCGACATCGCGCGAGCAGTGAGCGGCCGAGCACCGTCCAGGATCGCCATGGAGGATCACCGTGAGTCGTGAAACGTGGAGTTTTGATAAGGAAGCGGCTTCCTGGGACCAGAATCCCGGGCGGGTCAAGCTGGCGCATGATATCGCTCAGGCCATCTCCGAGGAGCGAATCCTGACTCCTGAGATGGATGTCCTTGAATTTGGCTGCGGCACGGGGCTGCTGACGGTCCTGTTGAGCCCTCATGTCCGCTCAGTCACCGGCGTCGACAGCTCCCGGGGGATGCTGGACGTCCTCAGAGGGAAGATTGAAGGGGACGGACTGGCCAACATCCGGGCCCAATACCTGGACATTGAGAAGGGCGATAGCCTCGAGGGAGCCTATGATCTGGTTGTTTGCAGCATGACTCTTCACCACGTCCGGGAAACCAAACCCCTCCTCGAGCTGTTCCACACGATAACGGCGCCCCGAGGCTATGTCTGCCTTGCCGACCTCGATCCCGATGATGGTCAGTTTCATGGGGAAAATGACACCGTGTTTCACGCCGGATTCGATCGGGCGACTCTGCGCGAGGCTTTGCTCCAGGTGGGGTTTGAGGATATCCGTGTCCGCACGGCGGCTCAAGTCGTCAAACCGATCCCCGATGGGGGAGTGCGGTCCTTCGGCATCTTCCTGATGATCGGCCGAAAGAGAGGGTAGAGAGGGGGGATGGAATGCGCTTGTGACCGAGGTGAATTTGTGGGCATTCCGTGTCTGCCTCAGACTGTCGGCTCGACCTTGGCTCGGACTGCAGCCCAAAGGCGTTGGCCGTGATCATCAGTGCCAGTCGCAGAACGGACATTCCGGCCTTCTATTCCGAATGGCTCATGAACCGCATCAGGGCAGGCTACTGCCTTGTCCCCAACCCGTTCAACCGATCGCAAGTCTCCAGGGTGTCGCTCGAGCCGGAGAATGTCGACGGGATCGTCTTCTGGACCCGCAACCCACGGCCCCTGTTGTCTCATCTTTCCGAGCTGGATGACCGGGGCTACCGCTACTATTTCCTGCACACGCTCATGGCCTATCCCCGTCAGATCGACCCCGGATCGCCTCCGCTCGACGTGGCCATCGAGGGCTTCCGGAAGCTTTCGGAGCGAATCGGTCCGGCAAGGGTCATCTGGCGTTATGATCCCGTCTTTCTCAGCAGCATAACGGATCAGGGGTTTCATGAGCGGGCTTACCGCCAGATCGCTCAAGCGCTGCAAGGCTACACCCTTCGGTCGGTGGTGAGCGTCACCCACATGTACCGCAAAATTCAAAGGCGGCTCACCGGACTGGTGGAGCAGGGGATCGAGATCCTGCCCCACGATCGGCAAAACGTCTCTTCTCTCATGGGGATATTTCGAGAGCACGCTTCCATGAGTGGAATGGAGCTCCAAAGCTGTGCCGACGAGCTTGGTCTGCAGGAATACGGCATCCAGCCCGGAAAATGCATCGACGACGCGCTCATCTCACGAGTTTGGGGACTGGATCTGCAGCTCGGAAGAGACACCTGCCAAAGGAAGAGCTGCGGCTGCGTCGTGAGCAAGGATATCGGAATGTACGATTCCTGCCTCTTCGGATGCCTCTACTGCTATGCGACCACAAGTTTCGAGCGGGCACGGGCAAATCACCAGAGGCACGATCCGCGAGCGCCCGCGCTTCTCGATTGAAGAGGCGAGGAGCCGACAGACTGACACCTGAACACTGACACCAGACACCAACGACCTCGATTTGCACGCGATCAGGCGGGCTCGAACGCCAGATAGCTCTCCGCCTTTCCATTCACGGTCCGATGCAGGAATTTGACCTTCATGGGCATCCCGATCGTGATGCTCTCGGGATTGGTCGGATCCACACCTTCGATCCTGGCGTCGACCCGTCCTCCGTCGTCGAGCTCCACGACCCCCACACAGTAAGGGTTCTTTCGATCGTAGCCCTGAGCGGCCATTGAGGGGGGCGGGATGTGGATGCAGGTGAAGGCGGCGAGCTTTCCCTTCCCGTTCACGTCGATCCATTCAAGGTTCGAGCTGTAGCAGGCGACACAGATGGGCCGTGGTGGAATCCAGCGGGCGCCGCAATTCCGGCAGCGGGCGCCGGTGAGCCTTTCTTCCGCGATGAAACGATTGTAGGCGATATCGCTCAAGAGTGGTCCTTCCAAGGCCCTATCTCCTTTCCAGAATGGTGAAGGTGCAGGTTCCGCCGGTGCCGCCGAGGTTGTGCGCGGCTCCTACTCGCAGATCGCCATGGGGAATCTGCCGTTTTCCCGCTTTCCCTTTCAGCTGGGTCCAAACCTCATAGAGCTGAGAAACGCCGGTTGCCCCAACCGGGTGCCCTTTGCACTTCAATCCCCCGGACGTGTTGACGGGCTTTGGACCATCGAGTCTCGTGGCTCCATCCGCAATGGCCTTGTAGCCTTCACCCGGCTCGAAGAAGCCAAGGTCTTCCACGTGAACGATCTCGGCAATCGAGAAGCAATCATGCACTTCGCAAAACTGGATGTCCTCGGGCCCAAGCCCTGACATCGAATAGGCCTCCTTGGCCGCATACCGTGTCGCTTCAAAGGAGGTGAGGTCCAGGCTTCGATGAAGACCTCTGCCGCTGCCCTGTCCGATTCCGGCGACGTAGATGGGGTCATCCGTGAACTCTCCGGCCAGTTCCTCGGCCACCAGAAGCATGGCACTCGCTCCGTCGCTGATGGGGCAGCAGTCAAAGAGGTGCAGGGGCCACGCAACGATCGGGTTTACCGCGACGTCGCCTAGAAACGCTTTTTCAGTTGGCCAATCGGGTGCGGTGAGATCCTTCCTTTTTACACTCTCGCTCTTGGTGGTCATGATGTTGCGAATGGTCAGGGGAAACTGTGCCTTGGGGTTTAGAGGAGCGTTGTTGTGACTCTTGATCGTGACGTTCATCAGGTGCTCCCGGCTGGCGCCGTATCGAGCAAAGTAAGCGGTCGCCACGGCTCCGAAAACGCCCGGAAAGGTGAACCCAACTCGCCCCGCATAGGGAGTATTGGCCAGGGCAAGTCCTTCCGCAACCTCTTCCGTGCTGCGCTTGGACATCTCTTCCACCCCTCCCACCAGCACCACATCGTAGAGCCCGGAGGCGATGGCAATGACCCCTTCACGGAAGGCAAGGGCGCTCGAAGCGCAGGCGCCCTCCGTGCGGGTGGCGGGCTTCGGGACAAGCCCCGTGAGATCTGCGATGAGAGGAGCCCAATGAGCCTGGTGCGCGAAGAAATCATTCGAAAAATTTCCGAGGTAGAGGGCCTCGATCTCCCTGGGATCCACGCCCCGGTCGACGGATGCCCGCAGCTCGCGGAATGCCTCCGCAAAGAGGTCTTTCGAGTCCTTCTCCTTAAACATGCCGAACGTCGACATCCCGGCCCCGACAACGGCAACGCCCCTCGCCAGTTTGGGTCTCTTCTTCATGGGTTCTCTTCGCTCCCTTTGATTCTACCTTGCTTGTCCGTGAGGCTCGATGCGTCATTTCGGTGTGACGGCGGGCAGCCGTACCGCGTGACTCATGCGTGCGAGCGGTTCAACCATGCTCATCGAGTGGCTCCTGTGAGCGCTGCCCGCACATCTTCAAGGGATTCAACAATGATGACGGGTGTCCCGACATCCGTCCACTGAAACAGTCCTTCCGCGTCTTCCAGGGGGAGGCTCACACAACCGTGAGAGCAGAGCTTGTCCGTGATATCTCCCGCATGAATCCATACAGCCTCATAAATGCGCAGGGCCCACGGCATCCAGGCTGCCTCTCCATAAGAATTCTTGTAACTCTTTGAATAGTGGTCGGGATCCTTCTCCAAGATCGGGTAGACGCCCGTCCCGGTTTCTTGCCCCTGAACACCCAGACAAGCCATCGTATTTCCAACCTGCTGACCCTGTTCGTACCAGCCGACATAAAAGAGGTTCTTCACCACCAGGATGCTCTTGGGCCAACATTTCAGCTCAGCCTTCCAGGTGGG
>CALBZH010000083.1 GCA_937889795.1 uncultured Syntrophobacteraceae bacterium
ACGAGATATCCACTCGTGACTGGAGTTCAGACGTGTGCTCTTCCGATCTCAAATTGGAGGGTGCACTGCATTCTCAGGTCGATATTGATGCGTTGTTGGCCAGTTTCGGTTTCTGACGCTTCCGTCTTCAATGCCTCCCTTGGTTAGGACTTGATAAAGATGTTATTATTCAGTTCGGAAAGAAACATTTCTTTCCTCCTCCGGGAGAGAGTCAGGTTCCCCTCCTCCTTCCTGGCTCTCTCTTCCTCTCCTATGAAGGGCCAAACGGGGTTTCTTCGCACCGATTGGAATCTCGGGTACTGAAAACCCTATATCTCGGACATTTATCGGGGTTCAGGTTCGACCTACCACAAAAAGCGTAAGGTGTTTTTTTGCATAAAATACCTGTTTTGCCTGATTTACCTTTTTGTAAGAATAGGTCACAAGAGGAAAAGCAGCTTATCACCTCGTGCCCATGATCTGACAGTGTGTCACCTGATCCCTGCTCGCTGTACTGATTCGAGGTCTCATCGTCTCAGGGTGTGGGTCCACAACAGATGGATTGAGAGGAGGTCAGAATAATGAGCAACTCCAGGCAAGGCAGGCGCAGGAAATTGGCAAACGGGGTGTGCCCACGGCAGGAGGCCGGCCGACGCTCAGCGGCGTGGGACGAATCGGTCAGCTGTCCTGGCCTGTTGGCTGACTGGTCAGACCCCCTGCCGCGCGCCGACATCCTTGCCGCTTACGAGAAGATCCTCGAATCTCACCTGACGCCCCTGAACGAGCTATCGGTCCTTCCTTTTTCAAAGGAGATCATTCGAAAGGCCATTCGGGAAGAACTAGCGGAGAACCCGGATTACGAGTCTCGAAATCACCTTGAGATAGCCTTCGTGCAGTTGGAATCCTTCGTTCCACCCGACGACTATCAGTTGGTTGAGGACTTCAAGAAGCTGAGCGGTATAGTCCAGAAAATGGCGCGGAGCGGGGATCCGAGAGATCTCATGGAGTCGTGGAGACTGGTTAAGCAGATTTCCGGGGATAGAGTTGTGAGGATTTTCGAGATCATTTCGGACAAAATGCGACGGCGGCTCGAAGAAGCGCGCTCCATCGGGCTTCGATCTTCCGCACGTTGACTTTGTTATCAGGCCTCCTTTGTTTTCCCAACCCTTTTGACGGCCAGACCTCTGGTCTTGTAGACATCCTTCAGAATGGCCTTTAGTCGATCTTGGTCCACGGGCAGCGCCAGATGGAGCTGCCTCAGGACTTCTTCCACGAGCTCGACCCCGTCGTCCAGCAGTGGCAGTGCACCGAGACCCTCCAGCGTGAAATAGCCCCAGACTTTGAACGGCAGCGAATAATCGGGTTGCTCCGAGAGCTCGATGAAGTCATAAATCACTTCGCTTCCCTCCTCGAAGAGGAAGGCTCGATCCTTGACGGGCAGCTCAACGCGCTCGCAGACAAGCTCGAGGCCGTACTTCCGACTGAGATAGTCTTCCAGCGCCACCGCTTCCATTTCGGTGAAATGGCGGTCCACAAAGCGCTCGAATGGCCGTCGAAGCTCTGCGTCCATCTGGGCGTAGCCTGCGATGGCCTCCGCATAGGAAATCGGGGGCTGGTCACGCTCCAGACAGTACCAATGGAAGACAACGTCCTCAAAGGCGGCTTCCCCTTTGACAAAAGCGCCCGTTGAGTGGGCGCGGTAAAGGCAAGGCCGCGAGTCATCAGGCGGTCCTTGCTTCGATTTGCCGCCGGCGATCACCCTAAACCGCTTCATACTCTCCCCCCGATTCCCCGTTCCCCCAGATATCGTAAAAAGCTTTGTGGTCAACGTTGAGTCACTGTTAATATGGTCCGGGTATCTGGTCTGTACACAAACTCATCGACGCAACAAAGGAGCCATCATGATCAAAGCCGAAGATATCATGGTCAAGGATGTTCTGACAGTCACTCCTGAGACCAGTATTCAAGATGCCGTCAAATTGCTTCTCGATCGACGCATCAACGGGGTGCCTGTCGTCGACCGGAGGGACAAGCTGGTTGGTATTTTGTGTCAAAGCGATCTGATCGCTCAGCAAAAGCGGGTGCCATTGCCTTCGGTGTTCACACTGTTGGACAGCTTCATTCCGTTGAGCTCCATGAAGAGCCTCGACAAGGAGATTCAGAAAATGGCGGCATTTGTCGTCGCCGACGCGATGACGCGGAACCCGGCCACGGTGCGCCCGGAGACGGGGATCGAGGAGATCGCCACGTTGATGGTTGAAAAGAAGTACCACACGCTCCCCGTCGTAGACGCCAACGGAGCCCTGGTCGGGATCATCGGCAAAGAGGATGTGCTTAAGACGCTTCTATCGAGTCAAAAACGATGAGCCGCCCCACTTCCTTGACGTTGAGGAGGGGACCATTGCCTCGGCCGTCGCGCTCCAGTTGAAAGACCATGTCCAAGGGCCCCTCGAGGTCCTCGGACATGGAGGCAAAGGGTTTGCTGCCGCGCCAGCAAACCGCTCGAAGCTTGTCTGCGACGGTCATGGAGACATGCTCCATCCCTTTTCCAAAACGCCGTATGGTGTCCAGTCGAATTCCTC
>CALBZH010000084.1 GCA_937889795.1 uncultured Syntrophobacteraceae bacterium
CTTCGGCCTCGGCCACCACGTCAGCAGCCCCTCGCGCGCGGTCAGCCTCCTCGGGATCGACACGATCAAGGCGCTCATCATGACCGTTCAGATCTTCTCCCAGTTCGATCGCGCGCTGCCTCAGGGGTTCTCCGTTTCGGACCTATGGACCCACAGCATGTTGACCGGCGTGCTCGCCAAGACCATCTCCAAACTGGAAGGTCAGGAGCGCAGCGCGGTGGAGGACGCCTTCATGGGGGGCGTACTGCACGACGTGGGCAAGCTCGTGCTCGTCGCCAACCTGGCGGATTCCTACCCCCGGTGCCTGACGGTGTCCGTGGAGAGCAAGCGGCCTCTGTGGCAGGTTGAACAGGAGATCCTCGGAACCAGCCACGCGCAGGTGGGCGCTTACCTGATGGGACTCTGGGGATTGCCCGATCCGATCGTGGAATCGATCGCGTTTCACCATAGCCCCTCTCAATGTCCGGATCGCGATTTCAGCGGTCTCACGGCCGTCCATGCGGCCGATGCGCTCGACCATGGACTGTCCTCTCAAAATGAGACGAAATACGCCGCGTGGCTGGACCACGAGTACCTGCAGACCCTGGGGCTCGATGCGCGGGTTCCCGCCTGGGCTGCTGCCTGTGCGCCCATGGTGAAGAACGGAGAGGCCAATGGCTGACAAAATCCTTTTCGTTGACGACGAACCAAATCTCCTGGCGGGAATTCAGCGGCAGATGCGCAAGCACTTTGCCATCGACACGGCCCTGGGGGGAGAAGCGGGGTTAGAAGCAATCAGAAGCCGGGGGCCCTTCTCGGTCATCGTGTCCGACCTGAGGATGCCCGGAATGGACGGAATCCAATTCCTTTCACGGGTGAGGAAGGCGACTCCCGATACCGTCCGGATGATGCTGACCGGCAACGCCGATCTGCACGCAGCCATCGAAGCGGTGAACGAAGGCAACATCTTTCGCTTCATGACCAAGCCCTGCCCCCCGGAAACGCTTGCCAAGGCCCTGCTTCAGGGAATCAAGCAATACCGGTTGATCGTCTCCGAGCGGGAGCTGCTCGAAAAGACACTGCGCGGAAGCATCAAGGTACTCTCCGAGGTCCTGGCCCTGCTCAACCCGGAGGCCTTCGGCCGTGCCTCGCGCATCACGCGCTACGTCCGGGAGATCGCTCTGAAGATGAGTCTCCCGAATGTGTGGGAGCTGGAGACGGCGGCCACCCTGTCCCAGATCGGGTGCATCGTGTTTCCGGAAACCGTCCTCCAGAAGCTGTTTCGCGGCGAGCCGCTGGCGGGCGAGGAGCTGCAGCTCTACAACATGCACCCGTCCGTGGCGTTCGATCTGCTGGCCCACATTCCGCGGATGGAGCGGATCGCCGAGATCATCACCTTCCAGGAGAAGTGCTTCGACGGATCCGGAATACCCCACGAGCCACGCAGCGGAGCGGACATCCCCCAGGGGTCTCGGATCCTGAAGGCGGTGCTCGATTTCGATATCCTGGTCGCTCGAGGCGCCACGAAGGATGAAGCTTTCGAGCATCTCGGGCGGCGTCCGGGCCATTACGATCCCGCAGTGCTGAGGGCGCTCGAGGCGGTCCTGGTCATGGAGCGCGGGTACCAGGTCCGCATGGTGACGGCCAGGGAGCTGGAGGACTCGATGATCCTGGACCAGGATTTGTTCACCAGCGACGGTCGCCTCCTGATCGCCAGGGGCTACCAGGTGAGTCAGACCATGCGCGAGCGGTTGAAGCATTGGGCGCAATCACCCGGCATTCGGGAGCCGATTCGGGTACACGTGCGGGTGGGTGGAGGAAACGGCATTTCATGACGGGACGAACCGGCTGGAGGAGGGCCGCGCCATGACACACACGATTCTGTTTGTGGACGATGAACCCCTCGTGACCGAGGCCCTGAAGCGGGCCCTGCGCAAGGAGCCCTACCGGGTGCTCAGCGCGCAGTCGGCGGCTCAGGGATTGGAGATCCTCGCACGCCAACCGGGCGACGTGGTGATCTCGGACGAACTGATGCCCGGGATGCTGCGGTCCGAACGGCAATAGGGTACGGGCCATAAGGTTCCCTCGTTAGCTCTGTTTTTGAGCCACGCTGACCGTGCAGAAAGGCATGGCGCGGACGTCTTCTTCAAGGTACAGGGCTCCGCCGAAATCGAGCACGATGTCGGAGAAGCAGATGCCGAACTGGTCGCGGATCTCGTTTTCCACGAGCAGCGCGGCGAAGTACACCGGCGAGATGCTCGGGACCACGGTATCCTTGGGCACGGTCAGCCGGTAATGCTTCATGGTCAGGTCTTTGTCGTAGTGGTAGAGGACGTCGAAGTTGGCGTCGTCGATCTGGTTGGCGGACATGGTGACCAGCCGCCAGCCGTCGTCGAAGCACTCCTTGGCGACGTCGCGCACGGCGTCGAGCGAAAGCGGAAGGGTTTCGAGCACGTTCGTATCCTTGTGCGGGGCATCGCCCCGGTTGGGTCGTTGACGCGGCAGACCGGCTAGGCGGTCATGCCGAGCAGGGTCTTGACCTTTTCCAGAGCGGCCACGACGCCGTCGATGATGGCCTCGGGGCGGGCCGGGCAGCCCGGGACGTAGACGTCCACGGGGATGACCTTGTCCACGCCGCCGACCACGTTGTAGGCCTCGCGGAACAC
>CALBZH010000085.1 GCA_937889795.1 uncultured Syntrophobacteraceae bacterium
TGAACGGTCTTGCGGGCGGGTTGGGCTTTTCGGGCGACGTTTGCGGAACCTTGACGGGGGGTGCCTGCCTTCTCGCACTCTATGCCGGCCGGGGTACACCTGAGGAGGAGGAAGACGAGCGGCTCAACGTCATGATCCAGGAGCTCGTGGACTGGTTCACGCAGGAGTATGGACATCAGTACGGGGGCATCCAGTGCAAGCTCATTCTGGATGACAACCCGGCCAATCGCACGGCACGCTGTCCGCGAATGGTTCTCGGCGTCTATGAGAGGGTGAAAGTCCTGCTCATCGAGAATGGATTTGACCTGGGCGAGGCCAGGCCGTGATGGATGAAGCCATTCTCTCAGAGACCCGAAGCGTCTGTCCGGAGTGTTTTGCCTCGATTCCCGCCTGGCGCGTTGCGCGCGGCGACAACGTTTATCTGCGCAAAACCTGCCCCGAGCACGGTCTGTTTGAAGCGATCACCTGGCGGGGATTGGATCGCTATCGATCCTGGGTCAGGCCCAAGCTGCCCTTGTATCCCACGTTCCCCTCCACGCGGGTCCGGATGGGCTGCCCGAGCGACTGCGGATTGTGTCCCGAGCATCGGCAGCACACCTGCACGGCGCTTATTGAGGTCACGCAGCGCTGCAATTTGCGCTGCTCTTTTTGCTTCGCGGACGCGGGTGGCGATGGCGGCGTGGACCCTCCCTTGCATCAGATTGAAGATCGATTGAACAAGCTCCGTGCCACGGCCGGGCTCTGCAACGTGCAGCTTTCAGGGGGTGAGCCCACTTTGCGGGACGACCTGCCCGCAATCGTTCGAAGCGCGCGGGAGCTGGGCTTTCCGTTCGTCCAGGTGAACACCAACGGATTGCGGCTGGCCAGGGACCTACCGTATGTGGAGGCGCTGCGCGAGGCGGGGCTTTCCTCCGTCTTCCTGCAGTTCGATTCGGTCGAGGATTCCGTTTACCGGCGGCTCCGGGGTAAGGACCTGTTCCACCTGAAGCAGCACGCCATCGAGCACTGCACTCGAAACGGCATCGGAGTGGTGCTGGTTCCAACGATCGTTCCGGGCGTGAACGTGGAGCAGATCGGCCCCATCATCCGGTTCGCGCTCCAGGGTCTGCCCGGAATCCGGGGCGTCCACTTCCAGCCGGTCAGCTACTTCGGGCGCTTCCCGACGCCTCCTTCCGATGGTGACCGCATTACCATCCCTGAAATCCTTGTCGCGATGGAAAACCAGACGGCGGGCCTCGTTCGGTCGGAGCATTTCACGCCCCCTGCCTGCGAGAACGCGCTTTGCTCATTCCACGGCAATTATGTGCTCCTGGCCGAGGGGGAGCTGCGCCCCTGGTCGCAGCGGAGCGGGTCCCAATGCGGCTGCAAACCGATTCCGGCCGCGGAAGGCGCATCCCAGGCCCGCCGGTTCGTTGCTGAATTCTGGGCTGCCCCTCGACGTCCTCAGCCGTCTCCCGCCACCTCGGCTGGAGGCGGCCTCGGTGGCTGGGATGAATTCCTGGACCGGGTTCGCACCCATTCTCTTTGTGTTTCGGGCATGGCCTTCCAGGATGTCTGGAACCTCGACCTCGAGCGACTCAAGGATTGCTGCATTCATGTGTCTCATCCGGACGGCCGTCTCATCCCCTTCTGCGCGTACAACCTGACGGACTGCAACGGACGCTTGTATTATCGCTCGGGCCAGCCTTGTGATTCCGACCATCGCCTGAGAACGGACGAGCCGTAAAATGATGCGCACGCCCCTTCATCGATGGATTGCAGATCGAATCGGACTGCCGGAAGCGGAGCTGAGTCGCGAGGCCATCGAGCGGAGCCAGCTCATGAAGCTGCGCGAGACCCTGTCGTGGGCCAAGGAGCGGAGCACGTTTTATCGCGGTCTCCTCAGGCGGCATGATCCGCAGGAGCTTGCCACCCTGAAGGACTTGTCATCTTTCCCCTTCACAACATCGGTGGACCTCAAACGCCAGCCCCACCAGTTCCTCTGCGTCTCGCAAAGCGAAGTGGTCCGCGTGGTGACACTCCATACCTCGGGTACGACCGGCGAGCCTAAGCGCATCTTTTTCGATGCCCACGACCAGGAAAGCACCATTGATTTTTTCCACCATGGCATGTCGACCTTGGTTGGTCCTGGCGACCGCGTGCTGATCCTGATGCCTGGCACCATTGCTGGAAGCGTCGGGGCCTTGCTTGTCAAGGGACTGAATCGGCTTGGCGCAACCGCCATCTCACACGAGATCGGAAGAGCGTCGTGTAGGGAAAGAGTGTAGATCTCGGTGGTC
>CALBZH010000086.1 GCA_937889795.1 uncultured Syntrophobacteraceae bacterium
TTTTTCCATGGCTTACACCAGCAACATTTCTGAGATGTTCTTGCCTGCGGGCACCATCGGATAAACGCCCTCTTCCCGGGCCACCACAAAATCCATCAAAACCGGCTTCTGGATGGCAAATCCCTCACGGATCACCGCCTCGACCTCATTGGGCTTGGTCGCCCGAAGCCCGACCGCCCCATAAGCTTCGGCAAGCTTCACGAAATCGGGAGCCGCCTCCATGCAGGTCGAGCAATAAGACCGGTCGTAGAACAGCTCCTGCCACTGACGCACCATCCCCAGGTAGCGGTTGTTCAAGATGGCCACCTTAACGGGGAGGTTGTTGCAGACGGCGGTGATGAGCTCCTGAATGTTCATCTGGATGCTCCCGTCACCCGCTATGTCGATCACCAATCGTTCAGGAAAAGCAACCTGGGCCCCGATCGCGGCGGGAAGCCCGTAGCCCATGGTTCCCAGCCCACCGCTGCTCAGGAACGACCGGGGCTGACTCAGCTGAAAATACTGAGCCGCCCACATTTGGTTTTGTCCCACTTCCGTAGTGATGATGGCATCCGGAGTGCACAGCTCGTAGAGCTTCTCGACCACATACTGCGGTTTGATGACATCGCCTTCCATCATGTAAGAGAGCTTGTGGCCCGTCTCCCACTCATGGATCTGAGAAAGCCAGGGCTTCCGAAGGGCGTCGAGATCCTCGATCGGGTCCACCTGCACCTGCTCGATCAACTTTTCAACAGCGTCCATGCAGTCGCCCACGATGGGAATGTCCACCGGGACATTCTTGCTGATGCTCGTCGGATCGATGTCGACATGGACAATCTTCGCCTTCGGCGCAAACTCGCTGATCTTTCCGGTAACGCGGTCGTCAAAGCGCGCGCCGACAGCCAACAGCAAGTCCGAATGCTGGACAGCCATGTTTGCCTGATAGGTGCCGTGCATCCCCAGCATCCCCATCCAAAGCGGGTGCGCATCCCACTTGTTGTCGGCACCCGGGACGACCGCAGGGAAGCACCCGATCCCCATGAGCGTCGTCGTGACGGGCAGCTGGAGCATTTCCGCCAGTGTCTTCAGCTTCTCCGATGCGCCCGAAAGGATGACCCCACCACCAGCATACAGCACGGGTGTCTTCGCTTTCTTGATCAGTTGGTAGGCGCGCTTGATCTGACCGAGATGGGCTTCGTAGGTCGGACGATACCCCTGCAGCTCGACTTTCTTGGGATAGCGAAACTCCGCCTGCGCCTGAATCACATCCTTCGGAAGATCGACCAGCACCGGCCCGGGACGACCCGTCCGCGCCAGATAGAACGCCTCTTTGATGACCCGGGCGAGGTCATTCACATCCTTGACCAGATAGTTGTGCTTCGTACACGGCCGGGTTATCCCGACGATATCCACTTCCTGGAAGGCATCGTTGCCGATCAGGGCCGTCGGGACCTGCCCGGTGAAAATCACCATGGGGATAGAATCCATATAAGCCGTGGCGACACCGGTTACCGTGTTGGTGGCGCCCGGCCCCGAGGTCACGAGGCATACACCGACGCGTCCGGTTGCCCGTGCATATCCGTCAGCCATGTGCGCCGCTCCCTGCTCATGGCGGACGAGAATGTGTCGGATGCCGGATTTTGGCATCTCGTGATAGATGTCAAGCACAACCCCACCGGGAAAGCCGAAGATCACCTCCACGCCTTCCTTCTTGAGGCATTCAAAGAAAATCTGGGCACCTTTTAGCTTCATTGTCCACCCTCAGCCACGCTGAAGCTGAAACCAGCCTTCGCCTCTGTTGACTCTGACTTTGTTAGCAGCTCCGAAAGATTGTTTTACTCGAACAATTCTCGCGAGATAGAAGAGTGATATTATGGAAATTACCGACGACTGTCAACGGAAGGCCATCATTTTTATTTGGAAGGGGTGCAGCGTTGACGATACGGCCTTGTGTAATATAGACAATAAAGCGTGAACGGCTCGACATGGGCCACTCACCGAATCTGACTTCTTCGGACCGATGGGGATGGCCCTGGGTCTCAATCCGGGCGATCGCGCTACCCGGAGTCAACGCGGAGCCTCGTTGACGGATTCTTCCTGAAAACCGAGGGCTGAGCGCTCATGGACCGCTCGGCCCGTGCGGTCACTCCATTCAGCACCCAGGAGCTGCAGCCCCATGCCCTTGCTCTCAAGAGTCTCAATCAAGCACAAGCTCACGCTGATCATGATGCTCACCAGCACCATCGTCGTCCTTCTGTGCTCATTAGCCTTCGTCGTGAGCAGTCTCGTGAGCTTCAGACTGTCCATGTTGCAGCAGGTATCAACGCTTGCCGAAGTCCTCGGCGTGAATTGTACGGCACCCCTCACCTTCAATGATCGGGGCGCTGCCGAAGAGAACCTTGCCGCCCTGCGCGCTGTCCACTCCATTGTGTCCGCGACGGTGTATGGAGCCGACAACTCGCTGTTCGTGCGCTATGTTCGTCAGAATGCCCTTCAAGCAGGAAAATCCCCGAAGCAAGATGATTCAGGGGCCGATCTCTCGAGCGACGCCGAGTCCTCCGACTTTTCAGTCTGGAAATCTTTCACCCTCAATCACGTGGACGTCAGCCGCCCCATTGTATTGAATGGAGAGCGCATCGGCACCATCCAATTGCGCTCAGACCTCACCGAGTTCCAAACGGCCATCATACGCTCCCTGAAGGCGCTTCCTCCCATCATATTATTATTCATGATGATCGCCTTTTTCCTCGCCGCCATTTTCCAGAGAGCCATTACCTCCCCAATCCTCCGCCTCTCCGATGTCATGAGGAAGGTTTCGGAGGAAAAGGACTATGCCATGCGAGTCGAGCCATCCAGTGAAGACGAGCTGGGGTCGCTCATCAACGGCTTCAACGACATGCTGACACAAGATCGGAAGAGCGTCGTGTAGGGAAAGAGTGTAGATCTCGGTGGT